>CARZYU010000041.1:0-5812 GCA_949113215.1 uncultured Bacilli bacterium
TCTGGGTCTCTCGTTAAGCGACCAATTAAAATTACTTCATTCATTATTCCACTACCTTCACTTTAAATCCCAATGCTTTATTTATTTCTTCCATTTTCATTTCTCTTACTTCTTCAATGCGTTCATAAACTACTTTTCCGGATCTTTCTACTTTAACAATGTCTTCTTCTCTTTCGCCTTCGTTCTGAGTTAAATCAAGGTTATACCAGTCCCAAATAGTGTCACAATCTCTGTTATAATATCCATTCTCTCCATACATACTTCCGACTGCAACTACATATCTTTCTCCATTTCTCAATGTAATAATATCGGCGAACTGCAAATCGTCACGTTTGAAATCATTAGCAATCCGTTCAATATCTTCGTAATTGAAAGACCAAAATTCAAAAGGAAAATTTTCTCCATCATCTTCCTTTATAGTGAAACCACCTTGGTTTAAGCTTTTTATTGTAACAATTTTTCCTATGTAGTGATCCATTTTGCCATCGTGATTCCAGTCATCCCCCCTTTTATTTTTTAGTAAAACCTTATCTCCTACTTTTAAATTATCTTTATCAAATTTCATATTTTTCTCCTTATAATCTTCTAAAACTACATATTCATCTGTTTCGTAGTTCCATTCTACGTTAGGATGGTTCGTATCACGTTTATGATTTTTTCCTAAAACCGAAACCACATTATTACGCACAGAATCAACTTTCAAAATATCTCCAATTTCATCAAAGTCAAAATCTTTCTTTGTTAGTTTTATATATTCTCCAACTTTTGCTTTTCTTTTAACTTCTTTCATATTTCCTCCAATACTTTCAACAATTCTTTTTTGGTTTTTCTTTTAAGTTTTATCAAGTTTCCTAAATGTCTTTTAGGCAACCACAAACAATATAAATTTTCTTGAGGTTCATCTGCTAATTCATAATAGCTGGTTTGCCACGATACATATTCTTCGTCAAATGTGGCTGTCGTCTTAATGTCAATAATTGCCCTTTTACCATTAACTAAAGCTTTAATGTCTAATCTTCCACAGTATTTATTTTCAT
This sequence comes from uncultured Bacilli bacterium, assembly GCA_949113215.1. Taxonomy (GTDB): domain Bacteria; phylum Bacillota_I; class Bacilli_A; order RF39; family UBA660; genus CARZYU01. The sequence continues at coordinate 1,038 of CARZYU010000041.1, forward strand.
AGTGAACCAACTTCTCTATTTCCATTATTTCTATTTTATTTTTTTTCTTTAATTCAAGATATTGTTTTATTGACTCCTCTTCAATGAAATTCATTCCACAATATCGTTTCAAATAAGCAAGCGGTTTTTTTGGTTTTCTTTCTTCTATAATTTGGATCAGCCAATGAACGTGTGTTCCGTAATCCGCTTTCTCTCTTAAAACTTTTTCAGGGACTCCTATATACTTGTTTGGAAATACCTTTTCTAAAATCTGTGTTACGCTAGGGACAATAATCCCATCTATCAAATAAGTATGTGTTTCGTCTATATATTCGATCATTAACTTAATTTTACGTAAGCCTTTCTGACCGTGGGTTTTTGATATTCACTATAAAGATCCGGATGTTCTTCTTTAAATCGCTTACTGTCAAAAGTATTACCGGTTGTTTCGCCTATATAAGTAACTTTGAAACTACCGTCTGGGGTGGTCCATTTACTAATTCCTGTCTTTTCCATCGCTTCTTGAAAAGCTCTCTTTAATTGTTGTTCCATCAACTCCAATTGAAGTTGTGCTTTTTGAAACTTCTTAATCTCCTTTATTGCTCCCTCTACGAGGGTAAGATCATTATTTTCTATTTTAATTAGTTCCATTTTGTTTTTTTCCTTTCTTTTCCTGGAGCTCATTTATTATCTTTATAAGCTCACTTGCCTTTCTTAACGATATTTCTTCTAAACTATTTACCTTGTTTTCTTTTAAAAGTCTTTCTAGGGAATCGCCTTGATAAAATTGCGAAAGTCTATAAATTTGATTATCTGTCGCTTTTCTTTCTTCACTGTTGCTTGCTTCTGGATCGTTTCCATCGGTATCATCTTCCGTTGCCAATCCCAAAAATGCTCCTGCCGAATATCTCTTCCTGTAAGTGATTTCTGCTCCCTCATCTTGAATTTTTGTATCTTGCTTAATAGGAATTTCATAAACATCACTTTCTAGATATTTCCCGGACTTATGAATTAAAACACACTTCACACCAAATTTTTGACTTTCGTTATCAAATCCAATCGGTTGCATAAAAGCGAAATTTTTGTTTTCTTTAATTTTTTCCAAAATGTCGTCTAAAGGAACGTAATTAAATTCTTTTTTATTCCAATCTCCTGTTACTTTATTTTTTACGTTGTATTTCACATTTTGGCTTTTTGGCAATTTTTTTAAACTGTTTACCAACTCAATTAAATCTGTTGCTAATTCCGGTGTTAAATTTTCTAAACCTTTCATTCTATTTCACCTCTTTTTTTAATCTGTTTCTCATTCTCTCGTTCTTCTTTATTAGCTTTTTATTTTCTTCTTTCAAGGACTCATATTGGAGCTCCAGCGTATTAATCTTTGTTCTCAATTTGTGTTTGCTTTGGCGAATTTCTTCCAAAAGTTTCTCTAATACTTCTTTCATCTTTTTCTCCTTAACAAAATTCCTTTTCACTTATTCCATAAAATTCATATAGTCCAATTGGCCTATAGAATTCTTTTCTAATTTCCTCTTCCTTTGCCAATTGTTTTTTCAATTCCTCTATCTCGTAGTCTTTCTCTTCGATGATTTCTTCTAAATCTCTAATTCTCTCATAGAGTTCATCTTTACAAATCAAAATCCATGCCATCTCCTTTCATCCCAGGAACTCTTGGATATTTCTTTTTACCATTGAGTATTTCTTCTGCTAATTCTATTTTGTCTAAATTACTGCGATAATCTTTTGCAGAAAGTTTTCCTCTTTTGTAGTCGTCATACGTTTTATTCCTTGCATATTCAACAACTCTCAAAATGTCGTTTTTATCATACGGACTTAACTCTATTCTCATTTTTCAACCTCTTTTTCATCTCTTCTTGAAATTCTAATGTCTTGTCACGATAGATCCATTTCCCACAACAAGGGCAAATAAGCTTGTCTTCGAATACTGGAATCACTTTTTTGTATTCACAATGTCGACATTGAATTTGCAACGCTTGGTAATAGTCAGAACGCTTACTATCGTTATCGAATTTTCTCATTGCATGAATACCTTTTCAAACATTTGCTTCTCTTGTTCGCTTAAAGGTTCGATCGAATTGGTCTTATCAAACCATTCAGGAATTACCTCTGAAGATTGTGTTTTTTTGTTTCTTTGTTCCCACGTTCTAACGCATGCTTTCCAATCTTTCATTTTGTTTTTTCCAACGAACCAATCTTTTGCTTCGTAAAAATTGAAGAATTGTTCTGCATTAATTGAGTTTTTTCTTTCTTCGCAATAAGATCGAATTTCTTCTAAAGAGGGTTTAGTAAAAGTTTTTCTTTTACTATTTTCTTTTTTATTATCAATATCAATATCATTATCAATATCATATAGGTATAAATTTTTTACATCCGTATTCGTTCGTATACGTTCGTATACGTTTGTATCTTTTTTGTTCCATCGTTCCAAAATTGATTTTTTGTTTTTCTCACACTTTTCTTCGTAAGCTTCCTGATCCTTAGAAATCCTTGTTATAAAAGGTGTTATGACAATATCAAGCGTTCGATCATCTATCTTTGGGGCTTGTCCTGTTATTACAAAACGATACAGTTCTTTTAGCAAAATTCCTGCTTCTTCATTCGTTAATTTATCCACAGTGGAAAACTGATCGGTGTATAATATGAACGAATTCTTTTCCACAGGTACATGTTTTTTTTCCACAGTACTCACCCCTCATTTGACTTTTCTCTTTGATTGTTGTATACTCTAGTTGATTTTTTAATCAAAGGACTTTTACTGGCGTTTAAGTCTTTTTTTGTGTCTTGTTTCATATGGTTCTCCTTTTAGTTTGATATAATAGCTTTAGAAAGGAAATTTATATGCTAGATAAGAATCACTGTAAGCTTTTAAGTTTTTTAAATGCTATCGATATTAATGGTTGCCGTGCTACCGAAATAGCAATATCAACTAAGTTAGATTTAGACGATGTTTATCAAATGCTAGAATATTTAGAATCCAATAGATGCGTTGAAAAGTTGCCAAATTGCAATTGGCGTATTGTTTACAAAGGCAAACAATATAAGAAAATATATCGTTCTCAGCAATTTCAAAAATACTGGTTTCCGATCATTACAGCATTAATATCGTATGTGCTAGGATTACTAACAAATTTATTAACGAAATAGCCAACATCCAAATGGTTATTTTTTTTGTTGTCTTTATTTTATCTGATATCTCTTGCAACAGCAGGAATTTAAACTCTTTGTAATCGTCCTTTGAAAACTTATCAATAAACTCTTTTCTTTCATAAAAATGTCTCATATTTTTCTCCCTTACATTAACGATACGATTGTTCCAACAAGTGTAATCCCAATTAGAATTTTGTAGTATTTGATTAAATGTTTTTCTTCTTCATCGAAAAAGTGTTTTTCCAATCTATTCACTTTAATTCACCTATTTTCCTTTCGTTATTCTTTTTTTATTTGTTATCAAGGGTTACTTCTTTAATCTTAAATTCTCTTTTAACTAAGTGTGTTGGTATTAATATTTCTCTACCGCTTTCTGGAATGTAGTAATTTTCATTTTTGGCTACTTGTAAAAGATGTTTCATTACTCGTTCACCAATTTTTCTTCCTTGTCCCAATAACTTAGTCAATTCTTTTTGATTTAAGTAAGTTTTTTCCATTTAAAATCACCTCTTTGCTAGTCTTGTGGTTATTTTATTTTTTCTTTGAATCCACTATCATTGCTAATCCAAGTATCGTTACACAAATAATAGATGTTATTTGAACTGCTGTACTCATATTTTCACCCCCTTTGGATTATTTCTGCCACCCCTTTTCTGTTATAATGATTTCAGAAAGGAGGATATTTAAATGTCAATAACTGATTGGATACAATTTTGGCTCGCTCTAGTAACAAGCATTTTGGCTGGAGTATCTGTTGTAGCAACGTGGATAACAATTAGTCAAAATGCAAAAACCAATTATGAAAATTCCCGAGCAAAATTGTTATTTTATGTTGATTATATTCGAGCTAATGATCGATTTTTTCTTACTATAAAGAATTTTGGCAATTCTTTAGGAAAACTAAATTATATTAAGATTAGTCCAAATCTTAATTATCAAAAGATCCCAGGATATAACCAAAAACATAATTTGCTAACTGATAGTAAAGATATAGTTCTAGCACCTAATCAAAAAGTTAGTTCTTGGTTCTCGTTTAGGAATTATCCTGATAAAATTTTTGATGTTGAAATCTCTTATACGTCATTAAATGGCAAAAAATCAAAATCCTTTGTAGAAAATTATAAAATTGATTTATCATTTATTGACGATGTTGAAAGTCTATCGCACTATGTAATCGACTGTGACGATGATAAAACTGCTCTAGTTTGGATTGATAATCAACTCGCAGAAATATCAGAGCGAATTAATTAATCCTGTACCACAGATTATTGTTACAACTAAAACTGTTATAACTGTAATAATCGAAAAGGAAAGTAATAAAATCGTAATAATATCATCTACGTCGTATTTTGAAGTAATGTTCCATTCTTTACTTTTTTTCTTTAACATACATTACCATTCGCTCCTATTATTTTTTTGTAACTAAAAACAGTTACAATATTTTTAAAAAAAAATTTCATTATAGCTGCACTCTAAAATTGATAATATTTTTTTTACTTCTAGTAAATTGAAATCAAGTTTTCCGTTTTCTTTTAGATTATAGTTATTCTTTGATATACCAATCAATTCAGCCATTTTTTCCTGAGTTATCCCCTTCTCATTACGCTTTCCTATTAATTTAGGATACA
>CARZYU010000041.1:5822-8245 GCA_949113215.1 uncultured Bacilli bacterium
CCTTTCGTTTGTAACTGTTATCAGTTACAAATAAAGCATAGCATTAAAAAAATGTGATGTCAACAAAAAAAGTTACATTTTTGTTGATTTTTCTTTTTTTTCCATTTATAATGTTAACAGAAAGAGGGATAACGATGGATTTTGATAACAATGAAAATTTAGATTATCAATTAAATAAAATCGCTTCTGCAATCATCAAAGAAAAAAGAATAAAAAAGGGATATAGCCTGGAAGAACTAGCAAACAAATTAGACAATATTGTTACAAGGCAATCACTATTTAGATATGAAACAAACGAAGCTAGAATGAAAAATACAATATTTAAACAGATTTGTTTAGCATTAAATGAAGATCCAAATGTGGTTTGGAATGAAATAAATAATAGACTCATATCAGATTTAAACTTTGACAACGCTGAACTAGTAGAAGCAAATAACGATACTATACAAATACCAGTGTTAGGCGTAATAAAAGCTGGAATACCTATTGAAGCGCAAGAAAATATACTTGAATATATAGATATACCAAAAGATTGGTTAAAAGGTGAAAAAGTCTACTACGGCCTTAAAATAAATGGCGACAGTATGTTTCCAAAGTATCAAAGCGATGATATTGTGATATTCGAAAAAAATGAAGATTTGCACGAAGCAGACAACAAAGATTGTGCTGTCATGATAAATGGATTTGACGCAACATTTAAAAAGGTCAAATTGAACCAGGATGGAATTACACTAATTCCATATAACATAGATAACACAGATGGCTTTGAAACCACCTATTATGATAGCGAGCAAATTCAAAAATTGCCAATAAGAATAATCGGCATTGCTCGAGAAAAAAGAACTAGATTATAATTTGATTAAAATACGCTAGTACAGGTATTTTAAGATAGAAGTAAGTGAGAAAGGAGGAAAAAGTAATCCTTTCACATTGGATATTGACAATCATTAAAACACATTTTATAATGAATGAGTAAGTGATCTTCGGTATCCCGTGTGGGCCGAAGACTTTTTGTGTTTTATGAAAGAATTTAAAACAGTAGAGGAACAAATAGAATTGTTAAAATCTCGAAATATGATTTTTGAAGATGAAGATAGAGCTAAACAACTTCTTTTACATAATAATTATTACAACATAATAAACGGATACAAAGATCTATTTTTAGACGATGAAGATTTTTCTAAATTCAAGGTTGGAACAAAATTTGAAGAAATTTATGCTATTTTCGAATTTGACAGGCAACTTAGAACCGTATTTTTAGAGTACATTTTAAAAATAGAAAACAAACTAAGATCTTTGGTTGCTTATCATTTTTCAAGTGTGTATGGAAACGATAATTATTTAAAATTAGACAATTTTGAAATATTTGAAAATTCTAATGTTTCAAAGGATAAAAAACAAAAGCAAATAAAATTTATTCAGACATTAATAGGAAACATCAACAAAAACATCGCCAACAATATTGATAATAAATATATTAGTCATTACATGACACGATATGGATTTGTACCTTTATGGGTTTTGGTTAACATATTATCGTTTGGAGATATCTGTAATTTTTACAGATTAGAGAAACAAAAAGAAAGAGTTTCTATATCTAAAGAATTTGATATTGCTGAGTTCGAATTGTCTAGTTTACTAAACATTTTGTGTAAAACCAGAAATTTATGTGCGCATGACGAAAGATTATATAACTATGAATTTCCGTCGTATACAGGAATAAACGACACTAAATATCATTCTTTGCTTTCCCTCACTAAAACAAATAATAGATATGACGTTGGAAAGAATGATTTATTTGCAGTAATCATTGCATTAAAATTATTATTGACTAAAGAAGAATATGATAGATTTCATCATAAATTGTTTAGTAGAATTATGAGTGTCCAATCAAGAATGCAAACAATTTCTTTAGAAAGAATTCTTACTGCCATGAATTTTCCAAAAAATTGGCATGATATATCAAAAATGTCCTAAGTCCACGCGGGATACTTAGGATCATTAAATAATATGCACCAGTTTTGGAAAAAAATACAAATACTTAAAAACCTCGTGCGGTAACACGAGGCAAAACGAAAACCCACAAGACTAGCAATCTTAAACAAAATAGTAAAGTACTATAAATGTATTAGGTTTTCTTTTACATTATAGCACTTGTAAAAAAATAAAACAACAAAGGAGTGCTAAATTATGCCAGTTTATAAAGATGAAAATGCCACAAAAGATGGAAGACAGTGGTATTACGTTGTATACAAAAAAGACTTTAATGGAGTTAACAAAAAATATAAATCTAGGAGATTCAAATCAAGGTCAGAAGCAAAAGAAGAAGAACTATTATTTCTTATGAAGAAAAACAATCCGCTAAATAAACCTTTTTCACTGGTTGCAATTGATTTTTTTAAAGAAATATACTCCATTAGAAA
>CARZYU010000041.1:8339-9630 GCA_949113215.1 uncultured Bacilli bacterium
AGAGTCTACAGGTTATTCTTATGAAAGTGCCTATAAAAGAAACATAGAGCCTTATTTTAAGAAATTTAACATAAATGACATCAACATTACCTTAATAAACAATTGGAAGTCAGAGATGCTTAAAAAAGGGTTTAAAATAGCATATTTAAATAAACTTTATGATATTTTAAAAAACATATTTGATTTTGGAATGCGTAATTATGGATTAACTACAAATCCTGTAGCGATTTCAGGTAGTTTCCAAATGAAACGCGAAGAAGTAACAACCGATGAAGAAAAACTAAGATATCTAACTTACGAACAATTCAAACAATTTATCGCAATGGTTGATAACGTGGTTTGGAAAACATTTTTTATGTTTCTATACTACACCGGTATGAGAAAGGGAGAAGTTCAAGCTTTAAATTGGAATGATATTGACTTCAACGCTAACGAAATTGTTGTTAACAAAACTTTGTCCGTAAAAACAAAAGAAAAATACAAAATTACTCCAACTAAGAATTACATAAATAGAAAAATAAAATTGAATAAGACCTTAAAAGAACAGCTTATTTTATATAAACGTGAAATGAAAAAATATAAGGATTTTTCAGAAATGTGGTTTGTATTTGGGTGCGGTCGTTTTATGCCACAAACTACTATCGATAACAAAAAACATTATTATTTTAGCCTAAGTAAAGTTCCAGAAATAACCATTCACGAATTTAGACACAGTCATGTTTCACTTTTAATTAATGAATATATAAAAACCAGCAAAGAAAAAAACATGAAAGTAGATACTGTCAAATTCTTTGTAATGATGTCAAATAGAATGGGCCACACCGTTCAAGTAATGCAAAATACTTATATGCATTTATTTCCTACAATTCAAGAAGAAATAGTAGACCTATTAGATAATTTATAAAAAAATAGTACCTAAATAGTACCTAAAAAAAATAAAATCCTTGAAAAACAAGGATAAAATGCGTCATGGTGGAGAGGGATGGTTTCGAACCATCGAACCCATAGGGAGCAGATTTACAGTCTGCCGCGTTTAGCCTCTTCGCTACCTCTCCAATAAAATGGTGGCTCCGACGGGAATCGAACCAGTGACACAGGGATTTTCAGTCCCTTGCTCTACCGACTGAGCTACGAAGCCAAAAATAATGGCGGTTCCGACGGGGCTCGAACCCGCGATCTTCTGCGTGACAGGCAGACGTGTTAACCAGCTGCACCACGGAACCAAATTGGTTGCGGGAGTAGGATTTGAACCTACGACCTCTGGGTTATGAGCCCAACGAGCTACCGGACT
>CARZYU010000042.1:0-5318 GCA_949113215.1 uncultured Bacilli bacterium
AGCAATAATGGGAGCATAGAAAATAATTCGTAAGGTGAAGACAATCAACATTTGAATTTGTTGAATATCGTTCGTACTTCTCGTAATCAAAGAAGAAACTCCATACTCTTTAAACTCCGAAGTAGAAAAAGATGTCACTTTGCGAAACACAGCAGAACGTAAATTTTTAGCAAGTTTGGCTGCAGCTTTGGAACCTAAGAAACCAATTCCAATCGCACAAATCATCGCTAGTAAAGCAATTCCAAGCATCTTGAGTCCTGCCATCATAATATAATTCGTCTGGACTTGTTCCATGTCCATTCCAAGTGCCATATACTCTTCTTTGACAGCGGCAACCGCCATTTGCTCCAAAATAGAATCTGGATAATCTTTTAATTGTTCTTCCATGTTAGAAACGAACTCTTCTATTTGTGCATCACTCATATGTTCTAGAATCAAAGTAAGATTCATCTCTTTCATCGAAGGTGGTAGCTGTTCTTTGATTTTGTCTTCTAGTTGCTTACTCTCTTCACTTTCGTTCTCGAGCATCATCGAGGCAACCAAAGGAATTTTCAGCTGTTCTTCCAAAGACTCAGAAGATGTTTCTTTAAGAAGATAAATATCTTCTTCCTTCAGTGCAGGGTATTTTTTGATATCCTTATCACTTGTTCCTTTTTTTACCAAACGATAAGAAGACAAAATGGACTTCTCCTCTTTGGCCGGAACAAATAAAAGTACGCGATCCATCGCACTCTTGCGAAGGGCTTTTGGAACGACTTCTTCAATACCACCCTGTTGGACTCCAATGTTGACAATATTGGAAGTATAAGTAGGTAACGACAAGTCACAAACTGCCTCAATCGCTAAAAAAGCAATAATCAATAAAATAGAAAACCATGATTTTTTTAAATAATGAAATACGTGTTTCATCTTTCTCACTCCTTTTCTCGATAAATTCCATATTGAAGAATGGACATCCGTTTCAAATAACAATTCCGCTCATCTTCTTTTCCATCGTTCATAAAACGATAGACCACGGCAGACATCGTAATCATCATCGCAAGTGCAAAGGCCTCAAATAGATCCTCTTGGGCAAGACGATACAAGTTGGCATCGACTGCTTTCAAAAAGCGACTTCGAAATCCCTTTTCTAAAATAGGCGGTTCCTTCGCTTTATACTTTTTCTCCATACTATAACGCATGTTTAAAAATACGTTGCGAAAGAAATTGTCATCTTGATTCTTCTTACAATAAGCAACGATCCGATCGTACAAAGAAATGACACCTTTCAAAAAATCACCCTTCTTTTGGACGATTTCTTCGATAATGGCATCCAAATATTTTTCTTTGTAAGAATCTAGTAGATAAAAATAGAGATCTTCCTTATCTTCAAAGTAAAGATAAAAGCTACCTCTTGCAATGTTAGAATCTCGAATGATGCGATTGATGGAAGCTTCGGCATACGAAACTCTACCAAATTCTTTTTTCGCTGCTTGTAATAACATCTCCTGTTTTTCCTTCGTTAAATGAAAAAAGGTTTGACTCGGCATAACTCCTCCAATATGACAGGTTGTCACATACCATTCATTATAGGATGACACCTTGTCGTAAGTCAACACCATATTAATATTTCTTTTCTAAAATTTTGTGACTCTTTTCTTGAATCGAACGATTTTGTTCCTTGATTTTCAAAGCCTGTTGCTCCAGTTCGTCTTCTGCTTTTTGAATTTCCTTTAACATAGAATCGTATTCTGGGATTTCCTCTCGATAAGGTCCATATTCCCTTTCAAATTCTCTTATAAAACGATTGGTACTTTGCATTGTTCGTTCTAAGTCTGATAACATGGAATGATTGGTAGTTTCCATCTTAGAAAGAGACTCTAAATAAGGAGAAAGATCCGGTTGTTCATGTTTGGGATAAGACGTACGTACAAGAGAGGAAAGAAGCGAGAGTCTCATAAAAAACTTCATGAAACGATTCATCTTTATATTAGAAATAGCTTGAAGTAAGAAAAGATTGGAAACAATTCGTTCGCGATTTCGACTAGCTAATTCTAATCTTTGTTGTACCTGATTCGTAATGGAATTCACTTTTTCCTCTATTTCTCTCATGGTACTAACTTGCCTCAACAATTCTTCTCGAATCAGGGCAGTTATATCCTTAAGTTCCTGTTTTCTTCTTTGAAACATTTCTTGATCTTTAAAACTAAGAGAAATTTCTCTACTCACTTTTTTAGCTTCTTCTAATGTTTCCAGCACATGATTTTCTTCGATCCAAGTATTTGCTTCTTGAATTTGATCTTGTTCTTCTTCCGTAAATGGCTCGATCGAAGAAGGAAGCTTCTCTTCTTCCTCTGGTTGATCTTCTTTCGTCGCTTCGATCAAATCTCCTATTTGGTCAACCACTTTGATTTCTTCTATTTCCTCTTCCACAAAAGAAAGCAGTTGTAACGTAGAAGCGAGAAGATCAATACGCTCTTCCTCTGGTTTTTTCGAAGGATCTACAGCCTCCTCTAAATTGTCTAAAATTTCTTCCAATTGCTGTTCAATTACTTCGATGACAACATTTTCCTTTGGTTCCGTTGGTGTAGGAACGATTGGATCTTTCTTCTCCGGTTCCAAAGAAAGCGTTCCATCCTTCTTTTGTTGAAAATCCTTTCCCTGATAAAATGCCATTCCTAAAATAAGGGGTAACACGAAAAAATCACGAACTCGATAGACATGTTGTTGCTCTTTTTTTTCTTTTTTCTTTTTCAGATTTTTACGTTTCAAATGAAATGTAATTTGATTGTCTCTTGCTCCACCTTTGGCACCCTTCATGAATACCCCTCCTCAAAGTATTCTTATTTTACCATAAATGAAAAAAAATGAGAAATTTCTTCTCATTTTTTATGGAATTCTAAAGCTACAAATTTTTTATAGTAAACAAATCCTAAACCAAAGATCGCACAGCCTAAAATAATCAAAAGTGTATTTTTATAAGAAGCTGTATTGGGAGTAGATATAATTTCTTCTTCCATGTCTGGATCATTTACAGGAGGATCAACTGGATCTACTGGTTTTACAGTAATTCCAGAAGATATCGTCACTGTCATTCTATCCTGGATAGAACCATCCAAATTCTTAACTATAATCGTGGCCTCTCCTACTCCAATTGCTTTTACACGGCCATTCTCATCCACTCTTGCCACATTATCATTGGAACTTTCAAAGAGGATTGTTTTATCCGTAGCATTCTCTGGCAAAACCAGTGCAATAAGTTCTTTTCTCTCTCCAACAGATAATTCTAGATCGTGAGTTTCAAAAGCAATACTTTCAATCGGAATGATTTCACTTTCTGGAGCAATGATCGTGATATCAAAAGTAGTTGTATGATTTAAACAATGCACTGTAATGGTATTAGTACCCAACTCTACATTGGAAAATCCTTCCACCGTTACCAATGGATCATTCATATAAATGATATCACTCATTCCATCTTCATAAATCACTTTCAGTTTGCCGCCTGCTAAATTAAGATCTTCTTGTCCTTGAATATAATTCGTTTTATTTGGAAGATTTAGCACCTGAATTTCTTTGACTCCTGCTTCCACAAATTCAATATCAAAGCTTGTAGTATATCCTTCATACTGAAGCGTAATAGTATTAGTACCTACTTTTGTATTATCAAAACCAGATACTTCCATCAAAGATTCACTCATATTGATCGTCTTTTTCACTCCACTAGCATAAGTAACAAGAATCGTTCCTCCCGTCAAATCTAAGATGTCATTTCCTGGATAATATTTTGTTTTACTTGGAAGGGAATTAACAGAAATGCCAGTAATAGAATCTTCTATAATCAAAATATCAAAAGTAGCTGTATATCCTTGATAACGTACTGTAATAATATTAGTTCCTAACTGATTGCTATGAAATCCCGTAGTACTAACTCCGCTTGAAACCATAGAAAAGATACGACTTGTGTTATCACGATAGATGACTTCAATTTCACCACCTGATAAATCTAAGGAAGGAGTCCCCATATAATAAGTTTTTTTAGTAGGAACTTTAGAAACTCTGATTTGAGCGATAGTATCATCCTCAACTGTAACTGTATAAGTGTCCTTTTGTCCGTATTTCGATTCTTTTAATGTAATGACGGCTGTTCCGAAAGAGACTGGCGTAATCTCTACATAATCACCAAAAAGTTTTGCTGTCGCCACCTCATTATTACTGCTACTTACACTAAGCGTCCCCACATTTTCTGTTGTAAATTGCGCTCGAAGGGATCCTGTTGAAACAGAAGTTCTTCCCCTCTTTGACACAAAAGAAACCGATGCTGTTTGACTTTCTCTTTGCCCTACTCGAATCTCTGACAATGCAATCATATTCTTTTCTGCTGTTTTATGAAGTACCACTTTCATATATCGAGCAGAAACAGAGTTATTAGCGTTAAGATAAGCCAAACGTTTGAATCTTTGTTCATAATCTCCCCACGAGCAAGATCCCATATGGTTCCATGAACTTCCATCCGTTGAATAATATACATCAATGGAAGAAGGATAGATCACACCATCTCCTAATCTTTGTTGAAGCTCAAGATCTACATAAGAAATATTAGAATATTGTTTTCCTAAATCAATCGTCACAAAATAATCATCACTTTGGTTCAATGTGCGAAAGACTACCCAACTACTTCCAAGTCCAGAAACTCCAAATGATCCATCCGTGAATTCCTTTCCATCAACACATCTATAATTATCGGCACTAGGACAGCCAGTAGCCCCAACAGTATAAGGAGTAGAATAAGTATAACTCTTTCCTAACGCTAGATTTGTAAAATTGTTTGGATATGTTACTTCTTCAAATGTAACATTTAAGTCTGTATTAGAAAGAGTCTTTTTTGCATATCGATATGTAAATTCATAAATATTTCTAGATTGTTGATCCTTGGCATTCGCTCCATAGTGTAAATCTGTCGCATAAAAAACATTGACCGATTGATTCCAACCATTCTGAAGCCCTGCTTTTAAAAATGAAATGTAGTTATTATAATAAAAAGAACTATCATAAACTCTTTCATCTTCTTCTACAGCAACTGCCGTTTGATAGGCGCTAGATTCCTGTGCTGCTACCGTCAAGTGGTTATTCGTTTTCCAGAAATCAATGTAGTTTTTTCCAGCGTTTGTAGACTCAGATTCTATTCCATGGAAATAATGACTACTTTGAAGTGATACTAGATCAAATCCGTACGTTCTATATCCTTCTCGATATTTTCGATTTCCTTCCGCCCATTGTCCATCTGCCTGCGTTTGATCAAAATGATCAATATAAGGAACCCATAATGTTTTATATTC
>CARZYU010000042.1:5328-7956 GCA_949113215.1 uncultured Bacilli bacterium
TATTGATTAAAATGTTTGATCGTATTTTCATAAGGAGCTTGCACTCCTTCATTGTACCAGTAAAAACCTAACAACTCCAGGTTGGAAAACACATTCCCCACAAACTCGTCAATTTGACTATCGATCATTTTATCAATGGATGCATTAGTCGTAGAAGCCATACTATTGTTAGAATGATAAAATGCTGTCATCATTACCTTGACCTTAATATTCGTTCCATTCTGTTGATTTAGCTCTCCCACTGCTTCATCCAAAAGTCTCATATCTTTCATTTCATCTGCGAGATAGTTATTCCACAAATTGTTTGTATATTCACTCACCTTATAAGGATTGTATGAAACATCTCCTCTTGGCAAAAAGACAAACGTATCCATATAGGTATCTGTCGTATAATTACCATTTTGATCCTTATAGACAATTAATTCCTTCAATTGTTCTTTATCGACCCGTTTATCATTCGTAAAATAGGTCAAATAAATATTTTTCACTCCAGAGCCTAAAGCATTTTCTGGTGCGATCATAGCATACGAAGAATTCATAAAGAAAATACAAAGAAAGAAGGCAACAATTAAAACTAGTTCGATTGCACCTAAAATTTTCTTATTTCGCCTTTTAAATTCTCCCCCCCCGTCTTCTTTTCTCTGATTGTTCTCATTATATTCACTCCTCTACTTTAAATAAAGGATATCACAAAATAAGACATATCTCAACTTTTAGGCCATGAAAAAACTAGAGTTCCCTCTAGTTATCGCAATTGGTAGTCCGTACGGGGTTTGAACCCGTGAATACGAGCTTGAGAGGCGCGCGTGTTAAACCACTTCACCAACGGACCAAATAACGTCTTTTAAAGACATTATTAGTTTATCATTTTTTTTCTATTGATTCAATCCCTATTTTGGAATCGTTTTATCGTGTTTTCACCAATTGGAATCTTTTTTGATTTTCATTCACACGATTTGGAAAAAAGAAACGATTCTTTTGGACTAGATTCATCATTTCGATCACATAACCACTCTTTTCTTCCATATGTTCAACTTTGCGAATGTATTGATCTCCTAAATCCAAAAGTCCCGTCGCATAACATTCTCTTGCAAAAAGCAAATATAAAGTAGATCGTTCGTTTCCAACAATCCCCTTCTTTTCACAAGCATCTTCCACACGCATCCCCTGTTCACGAACCATTGCAGCAATGTGTCTAATTTCAGAAATGCCAAAATAGCAAGTCAAATCCAACAAATTTTGTTCTGCCGTTCTACTTTTTCTTTTTAATTCATATTTTTTACTCATTTTGTTTCTCCTTTTTTCGAAATGTAGATTTATTATAACACAAAAAAAGAAAAGGATTACTTTTCTTCTGTTTTAGTTTCCGTTTTTACAAAGTTCCAAGCACTTCTACACATATCCTCTAATGTCTTGTTTGGAAGATAGCCAAGTTCCTCTTTGGCTTTCGTAATATCTGCATAACAACTCGCAATATCCCCTGGTCTTCTTTCTTCTATCACATAAGGAACCGTTACTCCATTGGCTTTTTCAAAAGCATGAACGATATCTAGAACACTATAACCTTCTCCTGTTCCTAAATTATAGATATGTACTCCTTCTTCCAATGGTTTTTGAAGCGCTAAAATATGACCATTTGCCAAATCGGTCACATGGACATAATCCCTTACTCCTGTACCATCCGGAGTATCGTAATCGTTTCCAAAGACATGCAAACATTCAAGATCATGATTTGCTACTTTTACAATATAAGGCATTAAATTATTTGGAATTCCATTGGGATTTTCACCAATTAATCCAGATTCATCTGCTCCAATTGGATTAAAATAGCGAAGAAGGATCGCTTCGTATCCAGGATTGACTCTTACAAAATCCGAAAGAATCTTCTCACACATCACCTTCGTTTCTCCATAAGGATTGGTCGTACTAATCTTTGCATTTTCTCGAATCGGCAGTTTTTCTGGAGCTCCATATACCGTAGCCGAAGAAGAAAAGACAATTCGTTTGACAGAAAACTCCTTCATGAGTTCCAACAAAACGATCGTAGATAACAAGTTATTACGATAATAAAGAAGTGGTTTGGAAACGCTTTCGCCTACGGCTTTGTATCCAGCAAAATGAATGATGGAATCAATCGTTTCCTTTTCGAAAACAGTCCTCATTCCCTCTTTGTCGGTTGCATCCATTTCATAAAAAGTAAATTCTTTTCCTGTGATCTTTTTTATTTTATCCAAAACATCGCGTTTGGAATTAGAAAAATTGTCAACTACAACAACCTCTTCTCCATTTTTTAACAATTCTACAACGGTGTGACTGCCAATATAACCACAACCTCCTACTACTAAAACCTTCATATCATCATCTCCTAAGATGATTATACGTTGTTTCTTTTTTTCATACAACGTTTCCTGTCAAGTAAAAAAAACAGTTGACGGATTGGTATACAATTGAGAAAAAATATGACATAATAAAAAACGGAGTGATTGTGATGGCAAAGTCAAAACAGAAGAAGAAAAAATCAATGGCTTCGAATAAGCCTGCCCTTGCATCAAAAAAGAATAAGGGAAAACAAAATAAGCAAACAAAACAGAAAAAACAAACGACAATTAAAATCGTCAACAAAAAAGA
>CARZYU010000042.1:7966-9504 GCA_949113215.1 uncultured Bacilli bacterium
TATTATGAAAAACTTCATCGTTACGAAGTAGAAAATAAAATAGGAAAATTACTATCGATCGCCTTTTTGGTTACCATTATCCTTTTATCGATTGCCCTTATCCTCGAAAATAGAATTTTACGAAACGTTCGAGAAACCAAACCAAAAGTGGAAATCAAAGAAAAGGAACTATATCGCTTAGATCCTAATTATGTCTTTTTGGGTGATTCCATTACCGACTATTATCCACTAGAAGAATTTTATCAAGATCTACCTGTTGTCAACAGTGGAGTCGCAGGATACGAAACGAAAGATATTTTAGAGCGAATGGATCAAATGGTCTATCGCTACAATCCTTCCAAAGTATTTCTCTTGATTGGAACCAATGACTTTTCCAAAAGTATGAAAAACAAAGAAGACGAAGAAATAGCAGAAAATATCTACGAGATCATAGAGAAAATTCAAGAAAAAAGACCTCATGCGAAGATCTATTTGGAATCCATTTACCCTACCACCAGAGAATACAATGACCGAGTGATCAATACCAACAATATGTTGAAAGAATACTGTAAAGAAAAAAACATAACCTATATTGATCTATATGAAGTCTTAAAAAATCAAGATGAAGAGGACGATGTCTTTTCCAAAGAATATTCCGATGATGGCTTACACCCAAATCATCGAGGTTACGAAGTCATCACCGAAACATTAATGCCTTACGTCAATGAAAAAGTAAGTTACGAATAACTTACTTTTTTTGATTCCAATCAGCAAAGAAATCAATTCTCTTCTTCATTTCTTCTTTGTCCATAATCTTTAAAATCTGACATAAACTTGGAGTTCTCATTCGTCCCGTGACAGCTCTTCTGAGAGTTTCACAAACATCCCCGATATGTCCCTTATAATTCTCTGGATTCTGTTTGTACTCTTTGGTACTTCCTGCATAACCATGAGAAATCGCAAATTCTTTCATCCTCTCATACCAAGCGGTATCATCATCATCTTGTTGATAAACATTTAAATAATCATAAAGTAACGAAATATCGTACTCCTTAGGTTCGATTTCTTCATACGTTTCTGCTTGATCGGCAAAAAACAATTCTGGAATGATATAAGCACTTTGATACTTGACGTCTTGATAGCTGATAATATCTTTTCTTGGGCGTTCATTATGACGTTCAATATCCAAAAACGCTATCATTCTTTTCTTGTTCTGTTCTAACATTTCCGCAAAAGAAGGATCGTATTCTTTAAAATAAACAAGGCTTCTTTCAAAAATATCTTCTGCACTACAAGTTGAAAGATAAGTTTTACTGATGTTATGGAGTTTTTCCATATCAACCAACGTACCACCAATTGGCATATGTTCAAAAGAAAATGCGAAGGCTTTTTCATTTTGATCGGGATTGGCTAAATACCATTCCTCAAAATTAGTATTCGCAAGCGTTGCCATATAAAGACGAACAGCTTCTGGAGGAATTCCCATCTCTCGGTAATAAGAGACAGCTGCCTCCGGATCTTTTCGTTTGCTAAGTTTACGTTTTGTCGTTCCTTCCATT
>CARZYU010000043.1:0-3246 GCA_949113215.1 uncultured Bacilli bacterium
TTTCATTTTTTCCAAACGAATCATCTTTTCTGCTTCTTTTAACGCTTTTTTGATATATCCTTCGTATTTTATGATAATCTCGACTTGTTCTTTGACTTCTTCGTCATAATTTAAGTTTTGATATTTACAAAAATCATTTATGTTCAATTCTGGTCTTCGTAATAATTCATAGAAGGAAAGTCCTTCTGTTAAAGAAGTAGATCGTTGTTGTAATAACCATTCATTTATGTCGGAACTTGGTGTCACTCGATGGGTTTTAAAATATTCGATGCAACTGGAAATTTGTTTCTTTTTCGTTTGGAATGTTTGATACTGTCCTTCACTAACCAAACCAAGTTGATATCCATAATCACGTAATCTGAGATCCGCATTATCATGTCTCAACAAAAGCCGATATTCGGCACGAGACGTTAACATGCGATAAGGATCTTTGATTCCTTTGGTAACTAAATCATCAATTAATACTCCAATATAGGCTTCATTTCTTTTTAGTACAAACGGTTCTTCCTTTCGAAGCCATTTCACAGCATTAATTCCAGCAATCAAACCTTGTCCTCGTTTCAAGAGAAGGTTTTAATTGCAATGGATCAATCGCATCATACTCAATTGCATATGCATACTTTTTAATCACTGCATGTTCTAGTCCTTCAATACTATGAATCATTTCTTCCTGCACTTTATGTGGCATAGAAGTAGAAAAACCTTGCAAATAAATATCATCATATTCTTTGCTTTCGGGTTCTAAAAACAATTGATGTCTTGGTTTATCAGAAAAACGAACTACTTTATCTTCAATCGATGGACAATACCTTGGTCCTATTCCTTCCACAAAGCCACCATACATACTTGATTCGTTTAAATGATCTTTGATAATCTGATGAGTTAAATCATTGGTATAGACCAAATAACATGGAAGTTGATTTTTTGGATCATACTTCAATTTTTGATCAAAGGAAAACGAATAATTTTTGTCATCACCTGGTTCTTCTTTTGTTTTGCTAAAATCAATGCTATTTCGTTCCAAACGAGGCGGTGTTCCTGTTTTTAATCTCAATAATTGAAATCCAAGTTCTTTTAAAGATTCACTTAAATTAGATGGTTCTTCACCATGAGGTCCACTTGAAGTTTTTTCACTTCCTACTAAAACCATTGCTTTTAAATAAGTACCTGTTGTTAAAATAACAGTTTGACTAAAAATATTGCTTCCATCTCTAAGTTGAATTCCTTGTATCTTACCATCTTTAGTGAATAGTTTTTCCACCATTCCTTCCAATAAGGACAAATTCTTGGTTGATTTTATAACTCGCCGCATTTCTTCAGGATAAGCTACTTTATCTGCTTGAGCCCGTAATGCTTGGACCGCTCTTCCCTTCTTTGTATTTAACATTTTCATTTGGAGAAAAGAGCGATCCGACGTCTTCCCCATTTGACCACCTAAAGCATCTATTTCCCGAACGATGATTCCCTTAGCTGGGCCTCCAATAGATGGATTACAAGGCATATCGGCAATATTTTGAATATTTCCTGTAATTAATAGAGTCTTTGCTCCCATTCGTGCCGAAGCTAAACTTGCTTCACACCCAGCATGACCACCGCCTACAACAATAACTTCATAGTTCTCTTGCATTGATTTTTCACCTCTTTTCGTTAACGATCTCTTTATTATAATAACTTTTTTCTATTTGCCAACACAAAAATGACTAAATAAATGATCCAATAATTCTTCTTGATACGTTTTTCCTGTAATTTCTCCTAATGTTTCCCATGCTCTTTTGACATCGGATTCTACTAAATCGATTGGGACTTCTTTTTCAATACTTACAATTGCTTCATTTACTAAACTTTGAGCTTCGGTTGCCAAACCAATTTGTCTTGCATTGCTTAAATAAGTAAAATCATCATTTTCAATACCATCCAACTGAAATAATTCACGAATAGCACTTTTTATTTGATCAATATATTTCTCTTCTTTTGTATTCATATAGATTGGATGATATTGATCAACCATAGTAGTATCTATCTTGATTGGCAAATCATTTTTATTAATTAGGACCAGAGAGGGTTTTGTCGCAGCAAGATGTAATAGTTCTTCATCCTCCTTAGTAAGTGCTTCACTTCCGTTTAGTACAACTAGAACGAAAGAAGCTTCTTCGATTAATTTTAGACTTTTTTGAACGCCCAATTGTTCTATTTTATCTTCTGTTTCTCGAATTCCTGCAGTATCTAATACTTGTAATAATATTCCATCTACTAAAATGGTTCCTTCTACAACGTCTCTTGTCGTTCCTTCAATATCCGTTACAATTGCTTTATCCTCTTCCAATAATTGATTTAATAAACTACTCTTTCCCACATTTGGTCTTCCCACAATGACTGTCTTAATTCCTTCTTTGATTACTCTTCCTGATTCTGATTTTTTCAAAATAGTTTCTAAATCTGATTGAATATTTTTTAAATGAGGCAATACTTTTTCATTGGTCATTTCCTCAATATCTTCGTATTCTGGATAATCAATGTTAACTTCAATGGCACTAATAACATCAAGTAACTTTTGACGCAATCTTTCGATACTTCGGGAAAGATTTCCATTTAACTGTGAAATTGCCAACTTTCTTGACTGCTTTGTTTTACTTTCAATTAAATCCATGACCGATTCTGCTTCCACTAAGTCAATTCGTCCATTTAAAAACGCTCGCTTTGTAAATTCACCTGGTTCAGCTAGTCTAGCACCATTTTGTAATAATAACTTTAAAACATCTTCTGTGACTTGAATTCCCCCATGACAATTGATTTCAACAACATCTTCTGTGGTAAATGTTTTAGGAGAGCGCATAACCGTTACCAGAACTTCATCAATGATTTCCTCTTTCTTTTTTATATGACCATAATGAATGGTATGACTTGAAACATCTGTTAAATCTTTACTAAAAACTTTATTTACAATCAAAATGGCTTCAGGCCCACTTAAGCGAATAAGCGAAATTGCTCCTACTCCTAAAGCTGTAGATATGGCTACAATCGTATCTGACATAAAAAGTACCTCCTTTACTTCTTTTTTACAATTATAATACATTTTAATAATATAAATTATTTCCCGGGAAATAATTTAAAAGAAAAAGAAGATCTAATCTTCTCGTGGTTTGATGACAACAGCTCGATCTGGTTCTTCTCCAATACTTTCTGTATAAACCCCTTTAAAATCTGTTAGAGCATTATGTACAATGCGACGCTGATAAGAATTCATTG
>CARZYU010000043.1:3256-9253 GCA_949113215.1 uncultured Bacilli bacterium
GAACTTCTATTTTACTATCAGCAACTTTTTTTGCTTCTCTTTTCGCAAGCATGACTAAATCTCGATCCATATGTTTTTTATAATCACTTACATCAATTGAAAATAGAATATTTTCCCCTATTTCGTTGCGGACTGCTTGTCTTATTACAGTAGTCAAAGCATCGATCGTACGACCATTTCTTCCAATTAAGATTCCATTGTTATCTCCATATAAATCATAAATTACATTGCCATCTCTATGTTTCACTTCGATATTAGTTTGAATTCCTATATTGGAAGTAATTTGTTGAATTAATGACTTTATGTAAGATTCCACTTCTCGTTTTTCAATGACTTCAATTTCAATTTTCTTTGAAAATAATCCACTTTTCACTTCTTTTTCTTTTATTATTAGATTTTCTTTTTGTTCTCTTAAATCAGTAATCGCTAATTCAATGGCTTCTTCTAACGTTTTTCCACTATAGTAATGTTTATCCATGGCGTTTCTTTCTCCCCCTTTTAACAAAAATATTTTGAATTACAGTGAAGATATTAATCACTACCCAATACATTCCAAGTGCTGAGGGCATTGCTAATCCAGTCATAATAATTAAAACACTCATAATCATTGGCATATATTTCATTCCAGGAGTTCCATTCGCGCTCGTTGTATCCGACATGGTAAATTTAAAAGAAAAGTACGTTGTTAAAGCGATAAATAATGCTAATATTCCATAAGCCCACCATATATTTGTACCAAATCCTACCATTGGGGTAGTTCCCAATTGTAGTCCTAAAAAGTTTTCTTCAAAAATAGCTGGTAAACGATTCACGGCTTCTAAAAAGATAAATAATAATGGTAATTGAATGAAAGAGAACAAACAACCTGAAAAAGGACTAATATTATATTTTTTATATAACATTGTCATTTCTTGACTTTTTCTCATCATAGATTCTTGATCTGTTTTATTAGCATATTTCTTTTCAATCTTAGCTAACTCTGGTTGTGCTTCCTTCATTAACTCAGATGTCATAGCGGTTTTCTTTGTAAATGGCAATAAAATCAAGCGAATTGCCAAAGCAACTAAAATGAGAGATAATCCATAATTTCCAACGTATTTTCCTAACCAAAGAATGATAAAAGCCATTGGTTTGACTAAAAAAGAAGTCCAAATACCTTCGTAACCACCTGAAGTTATTTTAAATTCCTGACAAGTTGGAAGTTCATCAACATTTACTTTATTTTCTTTGTATTTTTTTATTGTTGCTTCTGAAGTAGGACGACATAAAATATTTTTCGTTAAATTTTGCCCTGTTTCTGGGTTTTGTACTGGTTTTTTCTTGGCATCGGTTAAGGTTGTTGTGCACCCTGTTGTCAAAAGTACAAGTACTAAAATGATTGCAATCTTAAAGCGATTATTTTTCTGTTTCATTTTGTTCTCCCTTTATTTATTTTAGCTTTTCTAGAATCGATAGAATACTAGTTTCAAGCTCATCATAAGAACATTCCATTCCGTTCTTCCTTATTATTATAATATAATCTTTTGAATTATGATAGCCCATTTTATGTGATTGTAGAATATTGCGAATCCTTCTTTTTTGAAAATTTCTCATCACAGCATGTCCAAATTTTGAACCAACTGAAATTCCATATCTCGAATACCCTAGATGATTATCCTTATAATAAATAACCACATTTTGATCTTTACTATAAGAACAATTTTTTATCATTTGATTGAATTCATAACTATTTTTAATGATAAACTTCTTATTCATAATCTCATTCATCCTTTTAAAAATGAAAAATCCACTGATAACAGTGGAAACTATTTAGAAAGGACTTTACGACCTTTCCTACGACGCTTGTTTAAAACATTTGACTTCATTCGTGCAAAAAAACCATGTTTCTTTGCCTTTTTACGATTATTTGGTTGATACGTTCTTTTCATAATTTCCACCTCCCGACATAAATCTCCATTATTATAATAGTATTTTCTTTCTTTTGTCAATCAAATTACTTAAAAACTATGCATTAATTTTAAAAATATCCACAATAATCACACCCTGTGTAAAAATAGTTTTCACTATGTGAATTACTTTTCCACAATTTTGTGGAAAATCTCCTAATATCAAATTCTACTTCATTCTAGATTGTGTATAACTTTGTGGATTATTTGTGGATAAATTTTTTTTCAATTTTTTCCTTCCTTTTTCCACATAATTAAGTTAGAATGAAATTGGTTGAAGGAATTTTTTCAGTGGGGAGGTGGTTATTTGAATGTCACCGTTTTATGGAACAAATTTTTAGCTCTCATGAAAGAAGAATTAAATTCTGTTTCTTATGAGGCTTGGTTTCAAGAAACAGAACTCTATGAGCTAAAAGAAGGAAAAGCTTCTATTATTGTTCCTATGTCGATCCACAAAAAACATTTAAAAGAAAATTATAATGATTTAATCATTGATAGTTTAAATAAAATAACGGGTACTAATTTTGAAATTGAATTTCTTTTAAAACAAGAAATAGAAGAAAAAAGAAATGAATTACAAATAGATCAAACAAGAGAAGATGCTAGTAAAGTAGGGGTACCACACTATGATTATTCCAAAACAAACTTAAACCCAAATTATACCTTTGATAGTTTCATTGTAGGAAACAGTAATAAGTTTGCTCATGCTGCTGCTTTATCCGTAGCAGAAAGTCCTGGTAAAATGTATAATCCTTTGTTTATCTATGGAAATAGTGGATTAGGAAAGACCCATTTGATGCACGCAATTGGTAATTTTATTCATGAAAATTCCAACAAAAAAATTCTTTATGTTACCAGTGATCAATTTATTCAAGATTTTATTGGAATTAATAAAAAAGATGACAATGGAACGAATTTCAATTACGTAGAATTTTTTAAAAACAAATATCGAAATGTCGATGTACTAATTATCGACGATATCCAATTTTTAGGAGGAGCAACTCAAACACAACAGGAGTTTTTCCATACATTTAATACTCTTTATAGTGATAGTAAACAAATTATTATCTCTTCCGATCGCTCGCCAGACGATTTAAAACTATTAGAAGATAGACTTAGAACAAGATTTTGTTGGGGATTAACTGTAGATATTTACCCGCCTGATTTTGAACTTAGAATAGCAATATTAAAGAAAAAAATCATTGCTGGAGCCTTTGAAAAGGAAATCCCAGAAGATGTAATTGAATACATTGCTTCTAATATGGGAAGCGATGTAAGACAATTAGAAGGAGCAATTACGAGGTTAGTAGCTTATTCTACGATTATGGGAGGAGCTACCATTACAGTTGATTTGGCAATTGAAGCACTGAAAGATTACATAAATAAAGGGATCAGTGATCGAAATGACATTCATCGAATTCAAAAAGTGGTTTCGGAATATTTTCAAATCACTGTAGAAGATATCAGATCAAAAAAAAGAAGTTCCAATATTGCTTTTCCAAGACAAATTGCAATGTATCTCTGTAGAAACTTAACCAATGAATCCTTTCCGAAGATAGGAACGGAATTTGGTGGAAAAGATCATTCTACCGTTATGCATTCCGTTGAAAAAATTGAAAAAGAAATCATAAATAATAAAGAATTAGATCATATCATTGAGAAATTAAAAAAAGATATTAAAATATAAAGTTGTGGAGAAAAAATAATTATAAACAATATTTTCCCCAGAGAAAATGATTATTTTTATAATAAAATAAAGGAGAATTTATAGTTTTCAACAATTTCCACAGTAATAATAATAAAAGTCTTTAAGAAAGAAGGAATAAATTATGAAATTAACAATTAAAAAGGATGTTTTACTAGAAGCTTTAAATAAAGTTTCCAAGGCCATTTCTACTAAGAATTTAATTCCTGTACTATCAGGAATCAGATTTGATTTAAAAAAGAAAAAATTAACGCTTACGGCATCAGATAATGATATTACAATTCAAACTTATATTTTAAATGAAGAAGATAATATGAATATAGAAGAAGAGGGTAGTATTATTATTCAAGGAAAATACATTCTAGATATTGTTCGTAAGTTACCAGATGAATTCATTCATATTGAAGTAATTGATGAATTGAAAATTTTAATTTATACAGAAAATAGTGAATTTAATCTAAATGGTATTAGTGAGAAGGAATATCCAAATATTGATTTAACGGAAAATAAAGAGTTTATTACTATAGATAATAAAACTTTAAAAGATATTGTATTTCAAACAGCTTTTGCTTCTTCTCAGGATGAATCAAAACCAGTTCTTACAGGAATTAATTTTAAAATTGTGGGAAACATTTTAGAATGTAATTCTACAGATTCTTATCGATTAGCCCGTAAAATTGTAACTTTGGATAAAGAAAGTACTGAAAATTATAATATTGTAATTCCTAGTAAAAATATCGTTGAATTCTGCCGTATTTTGGGAGAAGGAGAAGAACCAGTAGAACTTCATATTTTTAGTAACAAAATTTTATTAAAATATCACAATTTATTGTTTCAATCTCGCTTGATCAATGGGGCTTATCCAAATACTTCAAATTTATTACCTACAGATTCTTTCTTAGTTGTTTCTACTACAATCGAAGAATTATATCAGGTGATTGATCGTGCTAGTATTTTAACGAGTGATAAAGATAAAAATATTGTTACTCTAGAAACAAATGATTCCACTTTAACATTACGAAGTTCTTCTCTAGAAATTGGTAGGGTAGAAGAGAAAATGAATGTTTCAAAGAATGTAGATGAAAATATTAAAATTTCTTTTAGTGCAAAATATATGATGGAAGCTTTAAAGTCTTTTCCAACCTCTAAAATTGAACTTCATTTTACTGGAGAAATTAAACCAATTGTTTTAAAAAGTCCGGAAGATGAATCACTTACTCAGTTAGTTTTACCAATTCGTACTTATTAAAAGTAGAAAGAATAGTGAAAAAGTCGCTTTTTCACTTTTTTTGTGGAAAAAATGATTTTATGGACAAAATTCTATCTTTTTCGACTTAAAAGTAGGGTAGAGTATGGGCTTGAAAACCGAAAAATGGTTTTCAGAAAGGGGATTCGTATGAAAAAATATGAATTAAATGAAGGAACGATGGCAATTTTGCCAGAAGAAGGGAAAAAGACGAAAGTGTATGAAGATACTACAATATTTCAAGTAGATAAGCCTCCTTATGAAGTTATGGAAGATAGTTGTGAATATTTTGGAAGTACTTATTTAGGAAGACAAACAGGATCTCAGAATATGTTAGGAAATGGTTATAAAGTGCCTATTATTGTGGAAGAGAGTAAGGGAATGATATTTTTTCCTACTATTTCTCCATTAAATGAAGAATGTTGGTGGCTTTCTCTCAACCATATTGAACAAATTGAACGTGATGGAGATAATACTAAAGTACTTTTTGATTCTGGATTAGAATTAATTATTCCTATTTCTTATCGTTCCCTTCAAAATCAGCTTTTACGAGCTACACGATTGCAAAGTATCTTAAATAAAAGATTAAATCGTTAAAAAGAGGATAAAATCACCTCTTTTTCTTTGTTTTGGGCTAATTTATGATATAATAGAGATGTATGTATAGGAGTACTAGAAATAGGATTTGGTGATTAAAATGCTACTTTTTGATGGTTTAGGATGATAATAAGAAAAATTAGGCTCATAAATTATAGGAATTATCGTCGAACAAGTATAAAATTTCATCCAACAATGAATTTATTACTTGGCGCTAATGCCCAAGGAAAGACGAATATTCTAGAAAGTATCTATGTTTTAGCTTTGTCAAAGTCTTATCGAGCAGGAATGGAAAGAGATTGTATTCGTTTTACGGCATCGAAAGCTAGCATTGCTGCCACTATTTTAGATCATGATATTATCAAAGATCTTCAAATTGACTTTACTTTGGAAAGTCGGACATTAAAAATTAATCAAACAGAAATAAAAAAAGTAGCAGATTATATTTCTAATCTAAATGTTATTCTTTTTACTCCAGATGATTTAGAGATTGTAAAAGGATC
>CARZYU010000044.1:0-534 GCA_949113215.1 uncultured Bacilli bacterium
TAGGAATTTCAAAAGAAAGGTCTTCGTCTTCATTTCATCAAACCTCCTCTCTAAAGAGTAGGTAGACACTAGGTAACAGATACCTCCATCTATATCTTAGTCAAAAGAATTTCGATTGCTGCAGGATTTTTTTCTAGTCAAAAAGAGTTGACACTTTCATATAATTAAGGTATAATTGCGATTGTAATTGAAAAAGGAAAGCGATGATCCACATCCACCTGATTGCGAATAGCGATAGGTAAAGAGCCAGTTAGATGAAAAATCTTATCAAATGGTCTTTTAAGTGGATACTTCGTGTATTCACTTTTTCTATTGTTGGAGGTGTTATTTATCGCAAATAATAAAAATAACATGTTGTTGAACGACCAAATCAAAGCAAGAGAAGTTTTAGTCATTGGTCCCAATGGAGAGCAAGTAGGGGTGAAACCAATTCAAGATGCTCTTACGTTAGCAAATTATGCGGGACTTGATTTGGTTTTGATTAATCCAAATGGTACTCCACCTGTCTGTAAAGTAATGGACTACAACAAGTAT
>CARZYU010000044.1:544-2320 GCA_949113215.1 uncultured Bacilli bacterium
AGAAGACGAAGAAAGAAAAAGAAGCTTTAAAAAGACAACGGGCAACCCAAGCAGAGCTGAAGGAATTCCGTTTATCTCCAGTGATTGATGTCGGAGATTTTGAAACAAAGCTTCGAAATGCTACAAAGTATTTGGAAAAGGGTGACAAGGTCAAACTTTCCATTCGTTTTAAGGGAAGACAGATGGCCCATACAGAACTTGGAAAAGAGGTTCTGCTTCGTTTTGCGGATCGCGTCAAAGAGATTGCAGACGTTGAACAAAATGCCAAGCTCGATGGAAGAACAATGACAATGTTATTGGCACCGAAAAAAGATAAGTAATAGGAGGAAAAAGTTATGCCAAAAATAAAGACACACAAAGGAACTGCAAAAGTAGTAAAGCTAAGAAAAGGTGGAAGTACCAAAATTGGACGTCCATCACGTCGTCATAACACTGGTGATAAACCAGCTAGTTTCAATCGTAAAGGAAGAAAAGGATCTGCTCTTAGTAAGGCAGACCAAAGTAGATTAAAGAACGTTCTTTAATTTCATAAAAACAAGAAGGAGGAAAAAACATGGCAAGAGTAAAGAATGGAGCTACAACAAAAGCTCGTCATAAAAAGGTATTAAAACAAGCAAAAGGTTACTTTGGAAGCAAACATAGACTTTATAAGTCAGCCAAAGAACAATTGATGCATTCAGGACAATATGCGTTCCGTGATCGTAAGCAAAAGAAAAGAGATTTCCGTAAATTATGGATTACACGTATCAATGCAGCTTGTCGCGAAAATGAAATTAGTTATTCTAGATTTATTGAAGGATTAACCAAAGCGGGAGTAGAAATTAATCGTAAGATGTTAGCAGAAATTGCGATCAATGATCCAAAAGCTTTTAGTGAATTGGTTAAGATCAGTAAAGAAGGAAAAGCAGGAAAAATTGGAAAACAAGTAAGGGAAACCAAAGGAGTAACTGTAACAACTTCTACGAAGAAGGAAACTGTAAAAAAGGAAGAAGCTCCAAAGAAAGAAAAAGAACAACCTAAGAAGGAAGAAAACGTAGATCTTTCAAAACTTACGGTTGCAGAATTAAAAGAGATGGCCGAAAAGAAAAAGATCGAAGGCTATAAAACAATGAAAAAAGCAGATTTAATTGCTGCATTACAAAAATAAACATATTAGTGGATAGAAATGTCTAGTGCCTATTAGGTGATGTTTCAAGGGAAACTAATAGAAGAGAAAAACGAAAAGGAGAAAATAAAATGACAGTTGTTTCAATGAATTATTTATTAGAGGCTGGTGTTCACTTCGGGCACCAAAAGAGAAGATGGAATCCAAAGATGAAGGAGTACATCTATACGACGAGAGATGATATTTACATCATCGATTTACAAAAGACAGCGAAAAAATTAGAGGAAGCTTACGATAAGGTAAAAGCCATTGCTGAAAATGGTGGTAAATTCTTATTTGTCGGAACGAAAAAGCAAGCCCAAGAAGCTGCTGAAGAATCAGCAACCCGTACTGATATGTATTTCGTAAACGAAAGATGGTTAGGAGGAACCTTGACGAACTTCAAGACCATTCGTACGAGAATCCGTCGTATGGAAGAAATTGAGAAGATGGAAAGCGATGGAACCTTCGCTTTACTTCCAAAGAAGGAAGTCATCGAAATCAAAAAAGAATACGACAAATTGAACAAGAACTTACGTGGAATCCGTGAGATGAAGAAACTTCCAAACGCTATGGTCATCGTCGATCCAAGAAAAGAAGATATTGCGATCAAAGAAGCTCATATTTTAGGA
>CARZYU010000044.1:2330-2889 GCA_949113215.1 uncultured Bacilli bacterium
GTAGATACGAACTGTGATCCAGATGTGGTCGATTATGTGATTCCTGGTAATGATGATGCCGTTCGTTCTGTAAAAGTTTTAATTGGAGTACTTACCAATGCGATTGCCGAAGTAAATGGCAATGAAGTTTTGGATTTCCTTGGAGAAGAGAGTAAAGAAAAAACACCTCAAACTTCGAAAAAACCAGTAGAGGAAACGAAGGGAGAGATTTCGAAAGAAACGAAAGTGGAAGAACCAAAAGAAGTTGTAGAAGAATTACCAGTAGAAAAGCCTAAAGCTGGAATCAAAGGTTATTCCAAAATGAAGAAAAGTGAAATTATTGAACAACTTAATAAATAATTGTGGATCTTAGATCCACTTTTATGGAATAGATAGGAGGGAATCATATGTTTAGTGCAAGTGATGTAAAAGATTTAAGAGAGAGAACTGGAGCAGGAATGCTCGATTGTAAAAAGGCGCTTGATGCTACTTCTGGTGATATTGAAAAGGCCATCGATTGGTTGAGAGAAAAAGGAATCAGCGAAGCAGCAAAGAAAGAATCTAGAATTGCTGCAGAAGG
>CARZYU010000044.1:2899-3958 GCA_949113215.1 uncultured Bacilli bacterium
AATTAAGGCTTCCAAAAATACTGTTGCAATGGTAGAAGTCAATTCCGAAACAGATTTCGTTGCTAAGAATGAAGAGTTCAAAAATTATGTCGATTATTTACTAGATGTCGTTTTAAACAACGAAGTGTCAAGTGTGGAAGATGTTTTAGCTGTTACCGTAGATGGAGAAACGGTGAACGAACATCAAATTGCTTTGACAGCAAAAATTGGAGAGAAGATTAGTTTCCGTCGTTTTGTAAAGAAAAACTTAAATGATGGAGAAATTGCTGGAACTTATCTTCACATGGGTGGAAAGATTGGTACGATTGTCGTTCTTTCTGGCGCAAGTGAAGAAGTTGCCAAGGATGTAGCAATGCATGCCGCTGCCATGGCTCCTATTTGTGTTTCTCGTGAGGAAGTTCCTGCTGATGTATTAGAAAGAGAAAGCAATGTCATCAAAGAGCAAGTGATGAACGAAGGAAAACCTCAAGAGATTGCTGAAAAAATGGTTGTAGGAAGATTGAACAAATTCTATAAAGAAGTTTGTTTGTTGGAACAAGCTTTTGTAAAGGATCAGGATCAATCGATTGAATCTTACGTTAAAAACAACGGTGGTAAGGTTATTTCTATGACTCGATTTGCCGTTGGAGAGGGAATTGAGAAAAAAGAAGAAAACTTCGCTAGCGAAGTTATGAGTCAAATTAATAACAATTAGGATTTCTAGATGAAAAGAGTAGTAGTATTACTCCTTTTCTTAGAAATCTTTCTTTTTACAGGATGTTCAGTTAAGGAGTTAAAAGAGTTGACAGGAATTGTTGTTTTTGGAACTTCGAGTGATGATTCGACGCAACAGGTCATCACCTTATGGATGGAAGTGGCAAGGAAGGAAAAGATAAAACAGATCTATTATGTAGATTTGACTCATCTTTCGAAAAAAACGAGAGATGAAGTAGAAGAGTTTTTAAAAGATGATTTAACAACGGATAAAAAGACAAGGTCTTTACTTCCTGCCGAAGTATTCTTTTTTCAGGAAGGCTCTGTGATTGCTCATGATAGTGAAATTGCTCTTTTAAAAGAGCA
>CARZYU010000044.1:3968-8537 GCA_949113215.1 uncultured Bacilli bacterium
TGAGTGATGAGATGAAAAAGAATTGGAAAAAACATTGTCTTGAATCGCTTACAAAGTATCGTTCATGTTATCGTAAGAGAGATTAGTCTCTCTTTTTGTTTGTTCATCTGGAATGAAAAAACCTTTCTTTTTTTACTTCCTTTTAGTAGAATAGTATTAAGGAGATAAATGGATATGAACGATACAATCATAAGAGAAGCCAAAGAGAAAATGGCAAAAAGTTTAGAGAATTTAGAAAAACGTTTTACAACAGTACTGGCAGGAAGAGCAAATCCTTCCAGTTTGGATGGAGTGATGGTGGAATACTATGGTTCCGCCACGCCCTTAAAACAACTTGCAACGATTTCTGTACCAGAAGCAAGGCAACTTTGTATCAAACCATTCGATAAAGGATGTCTTGGAGAAATCGAAAAGGGAATTTTGAAGGCTAATTTAGGATATACACCAAATAACGATGGAGAAAGCATTCGAATTGTCGTACCAGAACTGACAGAGGAAAGACGAAGAGAACTTACCAAACAAGTGAAGGCATTAGCCGAAGAATGTAAGGTTTCGATTCGTAATGTAAGGCAAGATGCCAATAAAGAAATTGAGCGTGCCGAACTTCCAGAAGACGAGGAAAAGGGTCAAATGAAAGAGATTCAAGATCTCGTGAACGATTACAATAAATTAGTAGAAGATAAGCTGAAGGAAAAGGAAGAAGAACTTTTAACCGTCTAACGTTGTCAAAGAAGTCATTCGCTTCTTTTTTCTTTTGAAAAATAGAAGTAAGTATGGTATGATTAAAATAGAATGTAAGGATAGGGTGAATTCCAGTGGGAAAAAGAGAGAAAAAATCGTTTGGAAAACGGTTGCGTGAAACACTTCACAAAGAAATTACACCAAAGCGTTTCTATTTGGTGGTTGCCGTTGTAGCTGTGTTGTTAGTTGTGGTAGTTTATACTTCCTATGCTGCCTTTTCGGTTAGCTATGAAAAGAAAAATGTCTTAAATATCGTGACTGGAAATTTAAATACTTCTATGACAGTCATGGGGGGAAGTAAGCCAAGACGAATGATGTCTTCCCGGTCAATGAAAACAGTGGAAACGAATAGTAAGTATGTTTTATCGGTTCAAGCGAATACAACGAGAACGTTTGAAGTGACGTTAAATAACATCAACAGTATCGAAGCAAAGTTTTTATTATACTATTTGGGAACGTTACAAGAGGGAGTCGAAGTTGGTTATTTAAAAGGAACTGAGGCACCTCCAACGGCAGATGGAGTCACTTTAAAAAAGTATGAAGATCCTAATTCGAGTAAGATTTATTACATTGTTGTTAAGAATACGACAGATGAGGCTATTTCTGTCACCTTAGGAAATAGTGTTGGTCTTGCGGGAAAAGCTTTGGATCGCCCAGCAGGGGCAAACTTTATTACTAGAAGTTTGGATGCACCAAATGCCGTAACGACGTTACTAGAAAAAGCAAATACTACTTCTTTGGAACTAAAAAACTTTTCTCATGCTGCTGGAACTTCACAGTCTGGATGGACCAAAGAAGAACTAACCGATTATCGTTATGTTGGAACAAATCCAAATAATTACGTTACCTTTAATGATGAATTATGGCGGATTGTTGGAGTCTTTTATCAGGAATCCGAAACGGGTGAAAAAGTACAACAATTGAAATTAGTGCGTAATACCTCTATCGGAGCTTATGCTTGGGATAATACGACAGTTGAGGCAGCGTTTGGTAAGAACAGATGGAATGATGCAACTTTGATGAAGTTATTAAATCCTGGCTATCATGAAGAAGGTGGAAGTCTCTATTTCGATGCGAACAAGGGAAATTGTTTTGTAGGTCAAAATAGTGGAACGACTCCTTGCGACTTCGTCACAAGTGGGCTAAATCCATTGTCTCAGACGATGATCGATGATGCACTTTTCTATTTAGGTGGATTAAGTCAAGCAAATGGAGATGCCAGTAACTACTATACGATGGAACGTGGAAACAATTTGTTCTCTAGTAGTTTTTATCCAAGAGAGGATCGATTCCGAGGCAAAGTGGGACTTCTCTATCCAAGTGATTATGCTTATTCGGTAAATGAAGAGGGAAGTTGGCTTTTGAAGGGAGACGCTAGAAGTTACTGGCTTTTAACCGCGCGAAGCGATGTTTCCGATCAGATTTATACATTGGATGAGTCAGGCAATATCAATAGCAACTATGGATATGCTGCTTCAGAAGTATTACCAGTAGTCTATTTGAAGCCTTATATCAACATTACTTCTGGAACAGGAACAGTAGATGATCCTTATCTTCTTGCGTAAAGTGTTGCAAAGTAAGAAATTTCTGTTATAATAAAAACACAAAACCTATCATTAGGAAGTAGTACTCAAATGGTAACTTGAAAGAGAAGTTCGGTAAGCTGCGAAGAACACAAGTGGATTTTGAGGAATTCACCCTATAGGTGCAAAAAGCCGGGTTACTCCGTTAGAGGTCAAGAGGTAATAGGTTTATTACAAATTAAGGTGGTAACACGGTTCTTTCGTCCTTAGGAAAGAATCGTGTTTTATTTTTAGGAGGAAACGATGGAAAAAGAAACAATCAAAAAGAATCTTTTAGAAGATGCAAAAACACTTGTAAATCAAGAGATGTTGAATGATTTTCGTGTCAAATATTTAGGAAAGAAGGGAATCGTAACAGAACTTTCCAAAGAGATGAAGGATTTGGATGGAGAAGGGAAGAGAGAACTTGGTAAAACCATTCAAGAACTCAAATCTTTGGTTGAAGAAACGATTTTCACTGTAGGAAAAGAACTTCATGATAAAGCATTAAAAGAACGTTTGGAGAAAGAAGCCATCGATATCAGTTTACCAGCTATTCCGGTCGTTGAAGGTGGTCTTCATCCGCTTACGAAAGTGGTCGAAGAAATCGAAGATATTTTCGTTTCGATGGGTTATGATGTGGTGGAAGGTCCAGAAGTCGAAGAAGATCTTTATAATTTTGAAAAATTGAACTTGCCAAAGGGACATCCAGCAAGAGATGCGCAAGATAGTTTTTATATTGAAGATGAGAGTATTCTTCTTCGTACCCAGACTTCTCCTGTACAAGCGAGGGTCATGGATGCCAACGAAGAAAAGGGTCCAATTCGAATCATTTGTCCTGGAAAGACATATCGTCGAGATGATGACGATGCTACGCATTCTCACCAATTTACACAAATCGAGGGGTTGGTGGTAGATGAAACTATTTCCATTGCCGATTTAAAGGGAACGTTAGAAATAGCTCTCAAAAAGCTATTTGGTAGTCAAAGAGAAATTCGCTTTCGTCCTAGTTTCTTCCCGTTTACAGAACCTTCTTTGGAAGTGGATATTTCTTGTTTTAAATGTGGAGGAACGGGGTGCTCTCTTTGCAAAGAGACAGGCTGGATTGAAATTTTAGGTTCGGGAATGGTTCATCCAAATGTATTACGTAACTGTGGATATGACCCAGAAAAATATACGGGATTTGCCTTTGGATTAGGACCAGAGCGAATTGCTATGTTAAAGTATGGAATCAACGATATCAGATCGTTTTATACGAATGATTTCCGTTTCTTAGGGGAATTTAAGCGAAAGGATGGTGATCGTTAATGTTACTTAGTAAACACTTTTTAAAAGACTATTTGGATCTTGACTTGAATTTTCAAGAAGTGGCTGAAAAAATGGTCTTTGCAGGGAACGAATACGAGTCTCTTTCAAAACTATCTACAGCTACCAATGTCGTGATTGGTAAGGTAATCGAATGTAAAATGCATCCAGAATCTGATCACCTTCATTTGTGTAAGATCGATGTGGGAAATGAAGTATTAGATATCGTCTGTGGTGCTCCTAACATGAAAGAGGGCATCAAAGTTATGGTTGCGAAAGTAGGAGCCATTCTTCCAGGGGGAGTCGAAATCAAGAAGGCTCGTCTTGCTGGATATGATTCTTGTGGAATGTGTTGTTCTCTTTCGGAACTGGGAATTGAGGCGAAATACCAATCGGAAGAAGATAAGAATGGCATTCATATTTTAGAAGAGGATGCTCCTCTTGGAGAAGACGCCATTTCCTATTTAGGACTTGACGATGAAGTGATCGATTTCGAATTAACTGCCGATCGTGGAGATTTATTGAGTGTCCTTGGAATGGCTTACGAAGTAGGGGCTCTTTATGATACAAAAGTGAACCTTCCTTCGCTTTCCTTTGAGGAAGAGGGGGATAGCTTCCTTCAAAATGGAAGTGTTACCGTGGAGAGTGACCATTGCAGTTTGTATACCGCAAAATTAGTGAAGAATGTGACGATTGAACCAAGTCCTAGTTGGATGCAAGCAAGACTCATTGCCAGTGGTATTCGTCCCATCAACAATGTGGTTGATATCAGCAACTATGTGATGTTGGAGTACGGACAACCGCTTCATTTCTTCGATGCAGATAAATTAGGAAACAAGATCATTGTAAGACAAGCAGAAGCAGGAGAAACGCTTACTACATTAGATGGGGTAGAACGGACCTTAACCAAAGAAGATATCGTCATTGCCAACGAAAATGGAGCAGTAGCTTTAGCGGGAGT
>CARZYU010000045.1 GCA_949113215.1 uncultured Bacilli bacterium
AATGAAATTTAGTGTGCGTGTCTTACGCCCCTTCGGTTGTTTCCCGCGCGGGCGGTTTCCTAAAACGGTAATGAGAACTGGAACAATGTTAACAAACGGAATGTTGGGGCTCGCCCAGATTCACTTTTGAAGGAATCAAATTGGTTCAGAAAACAGATCTGTGAAATATATTTTAAGTAAAATATATCCGTATTTTAAAGTGAAGGAATTTTCTTCTTTCTCGTCTCGCTAAGGAACAAGATTCTAATGCGAACGAAGCAATCAAAAAGCACTCACACAAACAACGAGTGAGGTTCACTCTTTGGGCGTTATTCGGGGTGTTTCTTTTGTTGGAGGAAAACAATGACAGTGGAAGAAATATTCACATTTGAAAACTTATACGATGCTTACAAGCATTGTAGACTTGGAAAGCAACACAAGGGAGAGGTCATTCGTTTTGAAACAAATTTGGCCGTTCAGTTAAATGATTTAAGAAAAGATCTGAAGAGCAAAACGTATCAATTAGGAAATTATAAAACGTTTCATATTTATGAACCGAAAGAGCGGTTGATCGAGGCCCTTCCCTTTAAAGATCGTGTCGTAATCCGCTGTTTTTGTGATGTATGTTTAAAACCAAAGATAGAACCGAAGTTAATCTATGATAACTGTGCTTGTCGAAGGGGGGGAAAGGGGACAGCATTTGCGATTCGGAGGTTACATCAATTTCTACGGAGTGTGTATTTCGAGGAAAAAACCAATCAATTCTATTTTTTAAAGTGTGATATTCGTAAGTATTTTCCCAATATCAATCATGACACTTTAATTCATCTATTAGAAGAATTAAAGTTTTCTAAAGATGAAATGTGGATGAACGAAAAGTTAATCAAGGAGCAACCAGATCATTCGTCGCTAGGACTTCCTCTTGGGAATCAATCTAGCCAGTGGTTTGCACTTCTCTATTTAAACAAAATTGATCATTTTATTAAAGAACAATTGAAAATAAAATACTATGTTCGTTATATGGATGATATGATTTTGGTTCATCCGAACAAAGTTTATTTGGCGAAATGCAAACAAGAGATCAAAAAGATGTGTAAAGATCTTTTACAATTAGAACTGAATGAAAAGACGCAAATTGGTATCGTAAAAAATGGAATTGATTTCCTTGGATATCGACATATGGTAAGCAAAACAGGAAAGATCATTGTGAAAATACGTTCTTCTTCCAAACAACGTATGAAAAAACACTTAAAAACGTTAAACAAGTTATACCAAAAGAATATCGTCGATGAAGACTATGTCTATTTAAGAAAAAATGCTTTTTACAATCATATCAAAGATACGAACGAGAATAAGAAATTTAAGGTTGACACCTTTCCTTCTAAAAAATAAAAGATTTTGGAAAATCATGGTATAATTGACATGGTGATATCTATGTTTCAAAACGAAATAACCTTTTTAAGTTCAGATCAAATTTTTGGAAGAAATTCCTTGGACCTTTTTAAACATTATAGTAGAGAATGTGCGATTACCGATTTTTCGATTTTATTAGGCGGTTATGTAGATGATAAGATAACAGTAGAGGATAATCTTGGAAAACATTATACTGATTGGTGGTGGACGAGAGACTATTTTAATGATAGCTCCGCGCGGGCGGTTTCCCCGAGCGGTCGTGAGCTCTGGAGCACTGTTAGCCTCCGGTCTGTTGGGGCTCGCCCAGCTTTGCCGTACTCTCTCATCTCTTCCTTCTGCTCGAACGCAGTGAGAGTAAAAAAGGGAATTTGTGAAGTTCAATTTGGAGAATATCCACAATGGATTGTAGATCAAACCTTGGCACCTGAATTGGAATACCAATATAACAATGCTTCTACCATGAGGAATACAGGAAAAAAATATACGACAGATTCGGTTGATTGGGATGAATATGAGACTGGTTTTCTAGCGAAAGAACATATAGAATATGAGTATCAAAACAATAAATATATTCGAATAATAGGGGATTATAATGGAAAGGGAAAAAGATTATCCGATGGTAGGAAGGTTAAAGAAGGAGATCCTTACTGGATTAAAGTAGAACCGATCACTTGGATAGTTGACGAAAAGGCCAATATTGCCCTTGCGAAATATCTTCTTTTTGCCGGGGTTCAATATGATCTTCTTAAAGATTATCAACAGGATTTTAATCAAACAAATATCAAGCGATTTTTAACGACGTATTTTGCCAATGATATTGTTGCATCACGAATAGTCCAAAATCAAGAAGAGCAAACTGGGAAAATAAGAAGGAAGCCAAATCCATATGGTTTTCATTTTAATGGTGTCAGTGAAGAGGATATGATTAAGGGAGCGGTGGAAAGTAATGTCCCCGTGTTTTTGCATGGCAAAAGTAGCGATGGAAAAAGCGCCAGGGTCAAGCAATTAGATCCCGATTGTGAGATCATTTATATGCGAAATGCTACTCCAGATAGTTTGAATGGAAAGAGTGTTTACAATGCAAACACTGGAGAGATGATCGATATACCACCAACATGGTATCAAAGTCTAAAAGAAAAGTGTGAAAAAGAGCCTGACAAGATTCATATTTTATTTTTCGATGAATTAACCAATGCTCTACCATCCATTCAAGGAATGGCCTTTAATATCGTATTAGACAAAGAAGTAAATGGAAAGTGGCAATTACCGGAGAACGTTCGAATTGTGGCAGCAGGAAACGATTTGAACGATTCTTTAGCGGCCAATCAGATGGCAGAACCACTCTTCAATCGTTTTGCGCATGTTTATATTAATACGACGGTTGATAGCTGGTTGGAATGGGCGACAACGCCAAACGAAAGTTACGAACGATTAAATTATGAGAAAGTGGTCGGAAAAAGGCCTAAAATTCATCCGGCAGTCTATGCTTACATTGCATATAAATCTTTTTCTCATCAAGATGTTTTGAGAACTCCTTATACGGGAGACAAACCCAATGCCGATCCTAGAAAATGGGAAATGGCCTCCAAGGTGCTGTATGAAACGAGGCAACCCGAGATGTTACGAGCTCTGATCGGAGAAGAATTGACAAGAGATTTTGTAATGTTTTCGAAACAATCCTTTTTAACGGTAGAAGATGTACTCAATCACAATTACACAAAAGAAGAAATTGAAAGAATGAATGCGTCCATGAAATTTGCGACTGCGGTTGGACTTTCTTCTGTGGATCAAGAACATTTTGAAGTGATAAGAGACTTTATGAAAGAGATTGGATCAGAACCCAAAGCAGCTTTTGAATCCATGTGGACGCATGGAGATGAAGATCGATTAGAACATCTTGCAGAAATTAGGCTAAAAGAAGCAAATATGGAAGGAGGAAAGGGAAAATGACAGAAGAGCGGATGGACTTGTTAGAGAAGTATTTAAGAAGTGGTTTTAATCCTATTTTAGTAGAAGATATTCCAGTAGATTCTTTCCACAACTCTGTCGTTTTACCAGCGACTCTTGATCCATTAGAACTCAATGGGCATTACGAAGATCGTAATTTTTGTCCTCCCCATTGGTATCAAGAATTAGTAGAAAAAAGTAAAAAAGAAGCAGTGATTTTACTGATTGAAAATATCAATGAGGTTGATCCTTTTGAACAGAATAAATTTATCGAACTTTTAAAGTATAAGAAAATCAGTACCTTTTCTCTTCCTATGAATTGTCTCGTTCTTGTAACTTGTAAAAATTTAGAAGAAAGAAAGTTAAGTGAAGAGGTTTTCTCTTTGCTTGCGAAAATATAAGAGCAATGATCGATATCGAAGCAATCAAACGAAAACTATTGGTAAAATATGCTCCTTTTGGAAGTGTAGTAGCCAATGTGGGTTTTAAGGAAGAAGATTCGGTTCCTACCGCTGGTACCGACGGTAAAACGATTTATTATAATTCGAAATTTGTAGAGTCTTTAACCGAAAAAGAAACGACGTTTCTTTTTGCTCATGAAATTTGTCATATTGCCTTTGACCATATTTATCGGTCCGAAGGAAAGGATGGGAAAATTTGGAATATTGCTACGGATGCGGTTATCAACGCCATGTTAAAGAAAGATAAACTACCTTTGATGAAAGGCGGAGTAGACAGGGAAGATGGAAACTATCTAAGTGCTGAGGAACTGTATGAGAAACTTTTAAAAGAGCAAAAGCAGGAAAATCAGAACAGTAATCAAGATGAATCAGAACATAATGATAAGTCACAGGAAAAGTCAAATCAGAATTCTAGTAACACCCAAGGAGACGGACAAGCAAGTGATAAAATGGAAGATAAACAAGAAAGCAGTGAAGGATCTTCGAAGGAGGAACAACAAGATAAGGATCAAGATGTGGGACACGATACACATGAAATGTGGAAAAAAGCAGTGAAGGAACGACAAGAAGAGAGAAAAAAGAGCCAAGAAAATGATAAGGGCGAAGAAAATCCTTCTACGAATAAAACGGAACCAATCAACGAGCAAGAAGTGTTTAAACAACTGCAAATAGAGAGAAAAAAACAGTTGGAGGAACTGCGCAAGTCCATTGTGAAAGAGTCACATACTCCTGGAGCAATGAGTAATGGTGAAGTGAGAGAGGTAAATGAAATTGGAGTTTCCAAACCACTGATCGATTGGCGAAGGTTATTAAAAGAGGCTATCAAATTCGATGTCGATTGGACGTATCAAAATGCCAGTGTTGAAGATGGAGTAGTGACCCCTTATTTGGAAGAACTTCCAAAACCAGAGACAGAAATTGTCTTAGATACGAGTGGTTCGATCGATGAAAACTTGCTTCGCAACTTCTTGAGAGAATGTAAGAATATTTTACAAAATTCCAAGGTGAAGGTAGGTTGTTTTGATACAAGGTTTTATGGTTTTACGGAAATCAGAAGTATAGAAGATATCGATCGTCTAACGTTTCAAGGTGGTGGCGGTACGAACTTTGATGTTGCCGTTTCTGCTTTTACAAAAAGAGTAGAAAATAAAATCATCTTTACCGATGGAGAAGCCTCGATGCCTAGTATGTCCCTTGATGCAGTCTGGGTTGTATTTGGAAGTAGAAAAATAGCACCACCTGGTGGAAAGGTCATTCCAATCGATGAAGAGGCCCTTGAAAATTTATCTTATGACACTTCTTCAAAACACCGAAGATAAAAAATCTCACTTGAATTCAAGTGAGATTTTTTCTGTTAGAGAGAAATGTTTAGTTTTCGATTGATTGTCACGCATATCTTTCGAATGAGCCCATTTCCATATTTGTTTTTAAATTGATCTGTTTCAAATATTTTCTTAAATTCTTCAAAACTTCTAGAAGCAGGAATTCTTGGGATTTTATAATTATCAACACCTTTGGTGGCAAATTCTTCTTCTCCGGCAAAGGCAAGCTTATAGTTTTCTTCTTTCAAACTCTTAATAAAGTCTTCTGTATAAGTGTAATAAGGATAAGCCAAATATTCTGCGGGAAAGAGCGCTTGGAACTTTTTAGTGTCTTCCCTTAGTTCTTGATACGTTTTCTTTTTGATAATAGGAGTTCCATCTTCTGCTTGACGATGTAATCCATAAGTGTGGGAACCAAATGTAATTTGACCATCGTGATTTTTGATATCATTTAAGCCGATGAAATCAGTTCCTTCGCTTGAAGTTTCTCCAGTAAACTCTCCAACAACAAAAGAAGTAGCTTTGAAGTGGTACTTGTCTAAGACAGGTTTTGCATATTTAAGGAAAGAATAGTATCCATCATCAAATGTAATCATAAAAGATTTTTCTGGTATCTTCTGATTCTTTTCTTTCCAATTGTAATATTCTTCGGGAGAAATACTAACGTATCCTTTTTCTTTTAAATAATTTAGCTGTCTTTCAAACTCTTCTACGGTCAACGCATCAACATCCTTTTCTTCCTCTGTTAAGACAATGCGGTGATAAGCAAGAACTGGGAATTGTTGTTGATGTTTGTGATATTCTTTCCATAATAGAAAGGCAATGAAGAAGCTTAAGATCGCTAATGATAAATAGATTAATTTCTTTTTCATGATCAAGTTCCTTTCACTATTTGCATTGTACTATAAAAGAAGTTATTTTGCTACTAATAAAGGAGAATGTAAGAGTTTTAGTTTGGGATATCCTGCTCTGTTGATAGTTGTCTCTTCTTGTAATAATTTAATTCTATTGTCATG
Organism: uncultured Bacilli bacterium; assembly: GCA_949113215.1. Lineage (GTDB taxonomy): Bacteria > Bacillota_I > Bacilli_A > RF39 > UBA660 > CARZYU01. The sequence goes on from CARZYU010000045.1 coordinate 6,139, forward strand.
CTCGATTATTTTTCAAATATTTATTATCGCTTTCTGATAATATCTTCATTTGAGAAATGGCAATTTTATTTAATCTATCAAGTCTATTTGATTGATTTAATCCATCGTTTATAAATACTGCATTTAAATTTTCTAAATTTGCTAAACATATTAGCTCATCAATAGAAGCATAATCTCTTATATTTCCACTTTTATCTTTATTTTTCTCTCTCCAACTTTTTGCAGTCAGACCAAATAAAGCCATATTTAGAACATCTGCTTCTTCAGCATAAATATAATTTATTTCTTCTTTTGTTAATTCTTTAGGTATTAAATTATCCTTAATAGCGCTAGTATGAATTTTGTAATTGATTTTAGATAATTCTCTTTTAACATTCCATCCCATTTGCCTTTGTTCTTCAGTCTTTAATCTTTCAAATTCTTTTATTAATAGTAATTTGAACTTGGGACTAATCCACATGCCAAATTCAAATGCTATATCCTTATGAGCGTACGTTCCCCCATATCTTCCTGCTTTTGATACAATACCAATAGCATTTGTTTTACGAGCCCATTCTTTAACGCTAATTTTATAACGGTTAAGACCTGCTTGACTTTTAATTATGGCGAATTCGCCATAATTAAAATTAGGATTGTGAAGTTCTTCCCAAATACCCAAAAATTCAATTGTATTTCTATTCCTTAACCAATCAGATACAAAAAATTCACCATCTTTTGACTTAAGCATATCCGTAATAGAAATATAATCTTCATCATTTATTTTTGTATAATTAATTATTTGATTATCAACATTTAATTCCAACATAAATCTAATCTCCTTTCCATTTTTGCAGACATATCTGCAAAATATAATTCACTAATAATGGAAAACCATTATCTTGTCATTTTCCATTGTCAATGGATCGCTTGTTTTCGTATTTTCTTTATTGATATCCGAACCTCCATTTTTTGTGCTGCTCACTTTTATTATTCGCAAACGGGTTGTATTTGGAAAACTTTCTTATAAAAATATGTTCTTTTTTCTAAAAAAGCCTTGCATTACATAGAATGTCTATGATAAAATGATCCATGTGTGGCTGCTTAGATGTGGGAGGTTGCCGATACACTAGGACGAGTTGTCATAATCGTATCGGGTTATTCACACGGAGCAAGTCTATACTAGATATAGGCGAAGGGAGGATAAAAATATGTCAAAAGAAAAAGTTCGTATCAGATTAAAAGCGTACGATCACAGAGTTCTTGACAACGCCGCAACAAAAATTGTGGAAACAATTAAAAGATCAGGAGGAGAAATTTCTGGACCAGTTCCACTTCCAACCGAAGTTGAGAAGTTCACGATCTTAAGAGCGGTTCACAAGTACAAAGATTCACGTGAACAATTTGAAAGACGTACACACAAGAGATTGATTGACATTAAAAATCCAAGCAAGGAAACCATTGATGCTTTAGCACATCTTGATTTACCAAGCGGAGTAAACATCGAAATCAAATTATAAAAGATATTTTAGGAGGAAAAGAAAATGAAAGGAATCTTAGGAAAAAAGATTGGCATGACTCAAGTCTTTGCTACAAACGGTAAATTGACTCCTGTTACAGTCATCGAAGTAGAACCAAATGTCGTAACCCAAATCAAAACTGTAGAAAAAGACGGATACGATGCCATCCAATTAGGTTATGAAACCGTAAGAGAACATGTTAGCAACAAACCAAAAATGGGTCATACCAAAAAAGCAGGTACTGCACCTAAGCGCTTCTTGAGAGAAATAAGAGGAGTTAACGTAGCAGATTACACGTTGGGACAAAACGTAACAGCATCTATTTTTGAAGTAGGAGAAATGGTGGATGTTACTGGTACCAGCAAAGGAAAAGGATACCAAGGTGTCATCAAACGTTACAACCAAACGAGAGGTCCTATGGGACATGGTTCACAATACCATAGAGGAGTAGGTTCTCTTGGTACGATGTTACCAATGCACGTATTAAAAGGTAAAAAGTTACCAGGACATATGGGTAATGTCACAAGAACCGTACAAAATTTGGAAGTCGTTGCCATTGACGAAGAGAATCATTGTTTATTAATCAAAGGAAACGTTCCAGGACCAAAGAATTCGTTGGTAATGATTCGTACTGCAGTCAAAAATCCAGGAAAGGTCAATCCACAAGAAGAATTGATTACTTATGTAGAAGAAGTTCAAGAAGAAGTAGTGGAAACACCGATCGAAGAAACCGTGGTTGAAGAGACTGTAGAAGAAACTCCTGTGGAAACAGTAGAAACGACGGAAGAAGTCGTA
>CARZYU010000046.1:0-2525 GCA_949113215.1 uncultured Bacilli bacterium
TTCTTCCAAAAAGGAAGAAATCGAAAGTTTGCGTTTTCTTAATGCTGACTCCAAAAGATCTTTTCCTCTCGCCATGTAATTTTCTTTTTCTGATTTCGAAAAATACGTACGAATTTTATTTTTTGCTTGAGTCGATTTGGCAATGTTTAACCATTCTTTGGATGGAGTTCCTGTTTTGCTCGTATTAATTTTAACAATATCGTTGTTCTTCAGTTCGTAACTTAAAGGAACAATACTGTTGTTGACAATGGCCCCCACCATCGTCTCTCCTACTCTCGTATGAACTTTGTAGGCAAAATCAATAGGTGTTGCACCTTTCGGAAGTTCAATGATATCTCCTTTTGGTGTAAAGACATAGATGTTGTTGTTTAAGACTTCATCCTTTACCGAATTGACGAAATCTTCACTGCTCATCTTGTCATTGGAAAGTTCCATAATGGCCTTAAAGAATTGCAGTTTCTGTTCCGTCGAACTCTGCATGGCACTTGAGGCATTGGCATCACGACGTTCTTTGTATGCCCAGTGTGATGCTACACCATTTTCGGCCACTTCATCCATTTCGTACGTCCGAATTTGGATTTCAAATTGTTCTCCTCCTACTCCAAAAACGGTCGTATGAAGCGATTGATAGCCATTGACTTTCGGCATGGCAATATAATCTTTGAACCGTTTTGGCACCGGACGAAATTTCGAATGAATGATCCCAATGGCTAAATAACACTCTTGTTCGGTCTTTACGAAAATACGAAGTGCCAATAAATCGTAGATATCGTTGAATTTCTTTCCTTTGTTCAACTTGTTATAGATACTATAGATACTTTTACTTCTACCTTTTATTTCATGCGCAATGTGATGTTCACTAAGCAATGAGGATACTTCTTCTTCCATCTCCCAAACCGTATGATCTCGTTCCAATTTTGTATTGTTGAGCCGTTCTGCAATATCGTAGAACACGTCTGGTTTTAAATAACGAAGACATAAGTCCTCTAGTTCACTTTTCATCTTGTAAATTCCCAAGTGATGGGCAATGGGTGTTAAAATCTCCAGGGTTTCTTTGGCAATTCGTTTCTGTTTTTCCGAAGGAAGTGCCCAAAGAGTACGCATGTTGTGAAGACGATCGGCCAACTTTACGATGATAACGCGAACATCTTCACTCATCCCGACAATGATCTTTTTATAATATTCAACGAGATATTCGTTCTCCGTTGAAAAATTGATTCTTCCCAACTTCGTAACACCATAAACAAGTGTTTCCACTTCTTTTCCGAACAACGTTGTAAGTTCCTCTTCCTCTACCTCACAGTCTTCCAAGACATCGTGAAGTAGGGCTGCTTGCAATGTGGGAGTGTCGGCCAAAAGATCGGTCAAAATGATGGCCACTTGAAGAGGATGATAAATGTAAGGATCCCCACTTTTTCTCATTTGTCCATCGTGTTTTGAGGAAGCATATTCATAAGTTTTTCGAATCGTTTCTAATTCCTTGGGGTCTTTGATGTAAGAAGACGCTTTATCAAGTAAAGTATCGATCGTTGCTACGGTCTTTTCTTTGGTCATAGATTCCCCTCCTTTTTACGAATTGACTCCTTTGATGGAACGTTCTTCCAGTTCCTCTCTGATAACAATTCTCTTCTTTTTCTTCTTTCCTGGTTTCGTCGCTTTCTTAAGGCGTTTCCCTTCCAATAACAAGAAGAGATATGGTGAAACAAACAACGAAGAATACGTTCCTGCAACCAGTCCAATTAACATCGCTAAGTTAAAGTTCAAAATAGCACTTGATCCTAGGAAAATCAAGGCAATGACAGGAAGTAAAGTCGTAATGGAAGTAAATAAGCTTCGACTCATTGTTTCCCGAATCGCAAGATTGACAACTTCTTTCAACTCTTCCTTCGTCATTTTTTCACGATTCTGTTTTCCTAATTCTTCACGAATACGATCGAACGTTACGATAGTATTGTTGATCGAGTATCCGATGATCGCTAAGATGGCCGCAATGAACATAACCGATACTTCCAAGCGACAAAGAGCAAAAATCGCTACAATCATCAAGACATCGTGTAACAAGGCTACCACCGAAGAAACGGCATAGCTAAATTTAAAGCGTAGTGAAATGTAGATGATCATTCCCAAAATGGCGAACAAAATCGAATAGAAAGCATTTTTGGTTAATTCCTTTTTGACAAGATTCGAAACTGCCCCAATGTCCACTTTTGCTTCGTACTTTTCTTCAAAGTAATTGGTCACTTTATCGGTATCGTTTCCTTTGATGACATCACTTACTTTTAAATGAGCTTCCTCTTCCATAACGATCAATTCCAATTGATCCAACTTCAATTCTTGTAAATCTTTTTCTAATTGCTTTTCTTCTAATTTTTGTTCTGTTTTGATGGTAATCTCCGTACCACCACGGTAATCAATTCCAAGGTTTAAACCCTTCGTTCCTACTAAGATGAGTCCTAACGTGATAATCAGGGAAGAAATGATTGCACATGGCTTCATATATTTGATGAAATTGGCTTTGGCAAATG
>CARZYU010000046.1:2627-8196 GCA_949113215.1 uncultured Bacilli bacterium
GGTGATAATGAGCATAGTAGCAAATCCTTTGACACTGCTTTCTCCAAATAAGAATAAGATAAGTGCTACCAATAACGTCGTTAAGTTCGAATCTAAAATAGCACTGAAACTATTTTTCACTCCAGCCTTGTAAGCTTCTTTCAAACTTTTTCCCATATAAAGTTCATCTTTGATTCGGGAGAACGTCAACACATTAGCATCTACAGCCATTCCAATTCCTAAGACGATGGCAGCAATTCCAGGAAGAGTGAGTACGCCTCCAGCAATCCAAAAGACCAAAAAGACCAAAAAGCTATAAATGAGCATAGCGATGGCAGATAAAAATCCCGCAAAATGGTAAAGAAGAATCATGACGACGACAATGGCCACTACACCGATGATTCCTGCCAATAAGGTATTGGAAAGAGTATCTTGTCCAAAGGATGCTCCCACACTACGATTGGATACTTCTTCCATTTTGGTTGGAAGTTGTCCATCGTTGATCGAATCTACTAAATTTTGGGCTTCTTCTTTGCTGAAGTTTCCTTGGATGATGACATCACTGGCAAACGCTTGACTGACCGTAGCAGCCGATAAGCATCTCGAAGTAGAAAGACTTCCACACTGTTCTTTTTCGCTTTGATAACTATCCATCGCTTCATCGAAGTCCAACCAAATGACAATTTGATTGTTGGTGAAGTCTTTGACACGATTGGTCACATCGTAAAAAGTATCTTTATCTTTGATGCTTAAAGCGACTGCTGGATTTCCAGCATTATCGACGGAAAGTTTTGCTCCTGCTGGATTTAAAACATCCGAAGTCATCAGTAAATTATCCGAAGTGTCACGAAACGACAGAGATGCCGTCTTGGAAAGCTGTCTTCTTGCTTCCTCTTCGTTCGTTACTCCAGGTAATTTAATACGAATCATATTGTTTCCTTCGACGGAAACTTCTGGTTCTGCGACCCCCAAACTATCAATTCGTTTGGTGAGCACCCGATAAGTACTCGTCATTTTTTCCGAATTCATCTTACTTCCATCGATGGTACTTACTTTATAGAGAACTTCAAATCCTCCTTGTAAATCAAGTCCATAGTTCAAATTTTGAAACAATGGAACAAATCCAAAACAGACTAAAACTCCTATTAAGAAGAAGATAGTCGTTAAAATGATGGTTTTACTTCTTTTCTTTTTCATCGTTTTCTTTCCTCTTTTCTTCTGCTTTTATTTTTTCGATAACGTTCTACTTTCTTAAGATCGACATCTAAAATGTCGCTCACCATATCGGAAAGCGAAAGTTCTCGATCGTTCGCCCATTTATTCTCTTTCAAATAGTTCCAAATATCATCCGTCGTAACATTTAAACAATGACACTATCGTCTCTTTGCACCGAAAAAATCCCATAACGTTTTCTCTCGTTCCATTTGACGGAAAGAGCTGGTCTTAATCTCGCATGAAGTTCTTCCACACTTTTGAAATTCAATTTCCTTCAACTCCCTATCGAAACTAGTTTTATTATAGCATATTCTCTCTTTCTGTAACGTAAAAATTTACTTTTTTGCCCGTGGAAAGCGATCATAATAAACTTCTCTTAGACGATCGGTCGAAACATGCGTATAGATCTGTGTAGCTTTGATCGATTGATGTCCTAGGAGTTGTTGAACGGAAAGTAAGTCACTTCCTTCATTCAGTAAGTGTGTCGCAAAGGAATGCCTCAACATGTGGGGAGAAATCTTCTTGGTTAAGGATGTCTTTTTGATCAAGCGATCTAAAATATCTCGCACCCCTCGTTCGGTAAGAGGATCTCCTAAATGATTGACAAAAAGCATGGGATTTTCTTGTTTGATAAGCTTTGCTCTGCCATTCTCCAAATAGTCCTTCAAGGCTTCTTTGGCATAATCACCATAGAGAACATAACGTTCTTTGTTTCCCTTTCCCAAAATCTTGATTTTCTTTGCCTGGAAGTCAATATCATTTTTTTTGATCGCTACCAATTCCCCTACACGCACACCAGTCGCATAAAGTAATTCCAAAAGAGCAAGATCACGTTTTCCCAAAGCAGAAGAGGTATCGATGGAAGAAAAAAGTTCCTCTAGTTCATTGTACTCAAAGTATCTTGGTAACTTCTTTTCTCTTTTGGGAGCTTGAACCAACGAAAAGGGATTGTTTTTGACGATATGATTGACAACCAAGTATTTATAAAACCCTCGTACACTCGATAATTTCCTTGCTACCGAACTTTTTTTATCTTGTCTTTCTTCAACCAAATAGACGAGAAAAAAACGGATATCATTGTATTCTATTTTCTTATAGTCCATTCCTTCTCGTTTTAAATAAGTAAGATACTCTTCCAAATCCCTTCGATAACTCGCAACGGTATAAGAAGAATACTTTCTTTCGTAGGACAAATATTCTAAATAAGAATTCAATTCCTTCATGCTTTTCCTCCTTCATAAGAAAAAAAAGCGACGATGCGCTTTTTATTTTACTCTGACAATTCGGCTGATTCCTTTGGCCAATCCATCCGCATCGGTCGTAACATATTTGACAGAATACACTCCTTTTACGTTCGTATTGGGAGTACTTAATACCTTGACAGGAGTCAAAGATTGATACCCAGGATCAACGTATTCCTCATTCAATGGTACCTCTACAAAAGTATCTCCTACTAAAGTAATACTTGCGGTACTTAACGGTCCTACCGTCACAGGACGAGTTGCCAAAGAAAGATTACCATTGCTATCACTCACTTGATAATGGATGAACAACACACCTGGAACGCTCGTCACGATATTTGGTACTGTGGTTAACTCTTCGGTTGCTGGATTGTAAAATTCATAACTGTTCACCACGATCTCATTTGGTAATACACCATCCTCAGCATCGCTGACGGAATACACTCCTGGATCGACGTAAGTTTGACCTACTTCCACATTTTCCGCTCCCCCATTTAAATAAATAACTGGTGGAGTTCCTACCATTTCGACATTGACATTTTGAATCGCTTCTACTTTCACTTTAAAACTGAAATTCTTTCCCTGAAATGCATTGGGAGCATCTTGATCCAACCAGAAACGAATTTCCCAAGTATCACTTTCCCCAGCTTTCAGCGAAATTTCACTTGCCAAAGTTAAGTTTTCATCCAAATCAGAGAGACGAATGACATTTGGAGTCGCATCTTTTTTCTGATAAGCAAGACGTAAGTAGTTTTTGGAAATTTGATTTTCTTCTTCTTTTCCTTCTAAGTAAATTCGATACTTTGCATCGACTGTACCTGCATTTTTAATCGTAAAAGAATAAGGATCCTGTGCTAACCCTTGTGCTTCGGAAAGAGGTTTTTCATTGCTGAGATTTAAAGTCATTCCTTCTTTAAATTGAATGTCGAACGTTCCAATGGTAACGCGGTTTACTTCTTCCCCTTTCAACTGAATGGCAAAAAGAGCATAACTGCTTCCTACCACCATTACAATTCCCGTAAGTAAAATAACAATCAATAAAACGATGCACTTCTTATTCCAATGTTTTTGCTTTTTAGAATCTTCTTCCATGAGCTCATTTTCTCGATCCATTTCTATCACCTGTCCTGATTCAATATTATCATATCATATCAAAAACCCAACAGCAAGAAAAGAAGACAATCTCTTGACATTTTCTTTTCAACAAAACAAAAAAAGACTTCAAGAGTCCCCTTTTATTGATATTTTTCCATCGATTTCATCATCTGATTGATTTGTTTTTGACTAGGTTTTCTTCCCATCTGCATCATCAAGGCTTTGATCATTTCTTCGTTGATAGGTGGATTCTTTTTCAAATACTTCTGCATGAAATGTCTTGAAATAAAGAAACCGATGACTAGTCCAATGATGAGACTAATCACAATCTGCAAAATATCTTGTACCATTATTTCTTCATCTCCTAACTAAGTTTATTCTACTAAAAAACCAAGTATTACACAAGTACTTTTAAGTCACTCAAGAAGAAATAATCTTGATGATGAAAATCCACTACAAAGAAATAATCGCTCATCGAAGAAAGAATGGCAAAGAAAGCTGGCATATCTTTATTGCTTTCTATTTTAAGAAAAGCCCGTTTTACTTCCAGAGTACTCACTTCATCTTTATAGAGTTGATTGATGCAATGTTTTTCTTCTACTTTGGTATAAGACATATCCCGATGTAACTTTAAAAATAATTTTCGATCCAATTGATCTTTCTTTAAGGGATGGATCAACTGGGAAAGAAGCGTATAACCATAATTGACCTCTTTTTTATCCATCTGTTTGATTTGTTTTAAAATATGAAACAAAGCACTTGGATTTTCTTGATACAAACTCTTAAATTCTTTCTTCAAATTAAAAACATAATACGTTCTCATTTTTATCACCCTTGTTAGAATAACAGAAGAAAAATGCGTATTATGTCGAAATTTATTTGAATAAGTCTAAAAGATTCGATTCCAACGAAGCAAAGTCCATATGAAACTTTTTTGTGACGTCTTCTTTGGTTCCACTTGCGCCAAAGGAATCGATGGTAAAGAGATACTTTTTACTATACACATAGCGATACCAAGAATAAGAAGACCCTTTTTCTAATACTACCTTCTTGACGCTAACAGGTAATACTTCTTCCTGGTAAGCCTCATCCATCGCTTCAAAACGTTCTTGGCACGGCATACTGACGACACGAAGGCCAATTCCCTTATGGGAAAGAGCCTCTTGAAGGGAAAGAGCCATCTCGACATCATCACCTGTGGCAATTAAGATTCCATCTAGTTTTCCCTCTGCCTCTTTTAAAATATAGGCTCCCTTAGAGACCGCTGTTTGACTGGTCACTTCTTGGATCATCACTTCGTTTCGCCCTAAGACAATTGCACTTGGACCTGCCTTCTTTTCAAGAATGGTCTGATAGGTTCCAATCACTTCCTTGGCATCGGCTGGTCGATAGACTTCTAAATTAGGAATACTTCGAAGGCCGACCAATTGTTCAATTGGTTGATGGGTTGGTCCATCCTCTCCTACAGTGATAGAATCGTGTGTAAAGACATAGAGAACTGGTAAATTCATCAAAGCGGCTAAGCGAATGGAAGGTTTCAAATAATCCGAGAAGGTTAAGAACGTTGAACCGAAAGGACGAAGTCCCGAAAGAGCCATTCCATTTAAAATCGCTCCCATCGCATGCTCTCTTACCCCAAACCAGATATTCTTTCCTTCGTAATGGTTGGAATTATAATCTCCCATTTCCGAAAGATACGTTTTACAAGAACTGGAAAGATCAGCACTTCCTCCTAGAAAAAGTGGATTTTCTTTTGCAATTGCATTCAGTACTTTCGAAGAAGTTATTCTTGGAGCTTCCTTCTTTTCTTCTGGCATTTCATAAGTAAAATGTTGTAATGTAAGGTTTCCATCCAGATTTAAAATTTGCTTCTCTTCCTCCCCTAACTTTTCATAACGTTTCATCCAATCCTCGTATTTTGGTAATACTCGTTTCGAAATGGTCTTTTCAAATTCATTTGCCACCTCAGAAGAAATGGAGAAGGGAACATTTCGAATGTCCATTTGTTTTTTGATGCTTTCCATATCTTCTTCGGAAAG
>CARZYU010000047.1:0-1256 GCA_949113215.1 uncultured Bacilli bacterium
AGTAGCTTTAGCGGGAGTGATGGGTGGACTCGATACGGAAGTGACAGAAGATACCAAAAATATTATGATTGAATCTGCTATTTTCGATCCAATCACCATTCGTTATACGGCCAAACGAGTGTTACGAAGTGAGGCATCGAACAGGTACGAAAAGGGCATTGATCCAAATCGTACCGAATTAGCCCTTCATCGTGCTTGCCATCTTTTGGAAAAGTATGCGAATGCTACCGTGGAAAAAGGACTTTTGAAGTGCGATCGAGAGAATTATGAAGACAAGAAAATTGATCTTTCTCTAGCAAAAATCAATCAAGTCCTTGGAATGGAATTATCGAAGGAAGACGTACTAGCTTGTCTTCGTCGTTTGGATTTTGAAGTAGCGTGCGAAGAAGAAAACTTTTGTGTCATGGTTCCAACCAGACGGATGGATGTCAATATTGTAGAAGATTTGATCGAAGAGATTGGACGAATCTATGGATTTGACAAGGTCGAAGGAAGCCTCCCTGTTACCAAATTAAAACAAGGAACTCTTACACCTTCGTTACAATTTACGAAAGAAGTCAAACATCATCTTGCTTGTTTAGGATTACAGGAAGTACTTACATATACGTTAGTTTCCAAGGAACAAAGTGAATTGTTTTTAGAGAATCAACCTTGTATTTCGGTCATGGATCCGATGAGTGAAGATCGAAAGTATTTAAGAAGAAGTTTGCTTCCTTCTTTATTGGAAGTTTATTCTTACAATGCAAAACGAGGACAAAGAGATCTTTCGATGTTCGAGGTGTCGAATGTCTATTCCAAGGAGGATCAATATGTAGAACACACAAAACTTGCCATCCTCCTTTCTGGAAGTCATTTGGTGTCTTCTTGGCAGAACATTCAAGTAGCAAATAGTTTCTATGTCTTAAAGGGAATGGTAGAAAGTCTTTTACAATATTTAGGAATTGGTAAAAATCGTTATAGCTTTCAAAAAGAAGCCATCAAAGATATGCATCCATCTAGATGTGCCACTATTTGGATCGATGGAAAACAAGTTGGTTTTCTTGGACAAGTTCATCCAGAATTAGAAAAAAAAGAAGTCTACGTCTGTGAATTGTCTCTCGACCTATTAAGAGAGACCAAGGTTCGACCAATCAAATACAAGGAAGTAAGTAAATATCCTGGTATTGTAAAAGATATGGCTTTTGTTGTTTCCAAAGATACTTCGAGTGGAGATCTAAAAAAAGTGATCGAAAAAGCAGGAGGAAGATTGCTTACTG
>CARZYU010000047.1:1266-3105 GCA_949113215.1 uncultured Bacilli bacterium
CCAAGTCTTTGTAAAAAAGAAGTTTATGTATTTGAAATTAATGTAAAATTACTTTCTAATATTTTGGTTCGTGAAATTAAATTTAAAGAATTAAATAAATATCCAAGTGTAAAAAAGGATGTTGCATTTATTGTTAAAAAAGAGACTTTAAGTGAAGATGTAAAACGAATTATTCGCAATGCAGGTGGAAGACTTCTTACCAATATTGAGGTATTTGATGTTTACGAAGGGGAAAATTTAGAGGATAGCCAAAAAAGCATCGCCTATAAACTTACGTTTGAAGATCCAACGAAAACGTTGACGGAAGAAGAAGTTATGATGGTGTTTCACAACATCGTGACAGAAGTTTGCACAAAATGTGAAGCAACACTAAGAGACAAATAAAAAACCAGAAAATCTGGTTTTTTTCTTTATCTTATTTCGTTTGGAAATGAACCAAAGGGTTCTCTTCCATCTTTTGCCAATCGTTTTACTTTTTGAAAGGGTCCTGTTCCATTCTGCTTTAAAAATTCCGTTAACTCATGATGTGTTCTTTCGTAGGAATCGATGTTCGCTTCAAATAACGTTCCAAATCTAGCTTCTTTTACTAAAATATAACACTTTAAATGATCTTGAAGTTGTTGTTGGTATTCTTGTACTGCTTGTTCGTTTGTCCCTAGTTTAGGAAATCCAAGAAGAATTTGATAGTGCAATAAATCAACAGGTTCTTGATAATAGTTGAGCCAAAAAGTGTCCTTTAGTACGTGATTACGACTGGTTTCCTTGATGATTTCTATTCCTTTTAAGTAATCTTTTCCTCCCTCTTTTTCATCGCACATAGCGAGTATTCCATTTGGCGTTTTAAGATCAAAATGTGGAAAATCAACAAGATGTTTTGCTAGTCCGTCTTTTAAAAGATGATAGGATTGTTCATCTTTACTGAGAAATAAACCTCTCACTTTAATTCCCATAGTCTTCACCCCTTATTGCAGCCTATTTTATCATAATTTGTACAATTTTGCAAGAAAAAAGAGAATCACTATGCTTGGTTGATTCTCTCTTTGATGATTTGAAGCATTTTGTTTTTTAATTCTTCGTCGGCCCCTTGCCAGATGATTTCTAAAAAGACGCCCATTCCTGGTAAAGTGACTTCGTCTTTTTCTTGGATGCTTTCTTCGATTGCACTTCGTAGAACATCAAAATCGTCCCCTTTAAAGTTGTTGATGATGTGTCCTCTGATACTAATATCCATATGATCATTCCTTTCATCTCTATTCTGTGAAGAAAGGAACTAATTTATACGACAAGGAAGAATTCTTCCCTTCTTTTTCTTTTCTTTTTTCATAGAATGTTATATACTGAAAAGGAGGATTATCATGTCAGGATTAGGAATTACACTTTTGATTATTGTTGCTATTGTTATTTTATTGGTGCTTTGGTACATTTCAACTTACAATACGTTGATTAAATTAAGAAATCGTAAGGATGACCAGTGGGCTCAGATTGATGTTCAATTAAAAAGAAGAGCAGATTTGATTCCCAATTTAGTTGAAACTGTAAAGGGATATGCAAAACATGAAAAAGATACCCTGGAAAATGTCATTGCAGCGCGAAATAGTTTTGCTTCTGCTACGTCAACCGAAGATGAAATGCAAAAAGCGGGAGAACTTACACAAGCAATTGGAAGATTATTTGCGGTAGCAGAGAGTTATCCAGAACTAAAAGCAAACCAAAACTTTTTATCTCTTCAAAATGATTTGAAAGATTGTGAAGATAAAATTAGTACGATGCGTCAATTCTATAACGATACGGTATTGACGTATAACAACAAAATTGAAACGGTACCATCCAATTTAGTAG
>CARZYU010000047.1:3115-4732 GCA_949113215.1 uncultured Bacilli bacterium
TAGCATCGATGGCAAAATTTGAAAAAGGTACTTTCTTCCAAGTGGAAGAGAAAGAAAAAGAAGTTCCAAAAGTATCATTTGGCGAATAAGCTTGGATTATCCAAGCTTTTCTCTTAAGAAAAGTTGGTGAAAAGTATGAAAAGAAAAAAATTATGGTTTCTTCTGTTGCTTGGATTATTTTTCTTTCTTCCAAGCGGAGTAACTGCCGAAGGAACCAAAAAGATGTATATGGATCTTACCATTCGGGAAGATGGATCGATCTATGTTCGAGAGATGGATGTATTATCAGGTTCCTACAATGGCCTGCGGAGGGTCATTCAAAGCCATAATTCGAGGAATCTAACCTCATCTTCTTGGTCTCCAGATTCAAGCCCTCTTTACAATGGTGGAGAAATTACCAATTTGTTGGTTGGTGAAATTGCAAATCAAGAGGAAGCCAGTTTTTCTTCGTTTGATTTAGCAATAACTTCTTTCCACGAAGTTGGATATGCAACGAATGGACAAAGTGGAGTTTATACGGCAGAAAGAGGAGCTGGAGTCCTTGAATTAAAGATTTTTAATCCAAGTAGTAGAAAGTCGGCTTTTTACTTTGAATATGTTGTTTCAGATGCTGTTTTGGTCCATGAAGATGTTGCAGAACTTGCTTGGACCTTACTGGACTCTTATGAAGAAGAAGTGGAAGATTTCCAGGTACGAATTCATTTGCCAAAAGAGGATCCCACGATGCGTATTTTTGCCCATGGAGTTTTGAATGGCGAAAGTAGACGTAATAGTGATCGCGAGGCTTCACTGTCTGTACGAAACTTAGGAGCTTATAATAACACCAATTTTCGAATTGTCTTTGATAAAGAATTGGTAAAGGGTGCTTCAAAATACAGTGGAATTACGGCGATGGATTCGATTCTTTCTTACGAAAAAGAGCAAGCAGAACTTGCGAATCAAGAACGTGAGAGAGTTCGTTTCTGGAATTTGGTTTTAAACATTGGTAGTGGAGCATTATTATTTGTTTTACTTCTCATTTTAATCTATGTTTATTTCAAATACGATCGTGAACAAAAGGTAGACTTCGATATGGAATATTACCGGGATTTCCCAGGTACTTATGGACCAGAAGTATTACAATATTTGCTTTCGAAACGTGTTTCGGAAGATGGTTTTACGGCTTCTATTTTAAATCTAGTGGAAAAGAAGGTTTTGAAACTGACTCCCAATGAAATGGACCATCGGAATGGAACCTTTACGTATCTTCCACAGGAGAACCTCGTCTTGTCCAAACCAGAACAAGAAATTGTCCAATTGTTGATTCATACGATTGGAAATGGTCAAGAAGTAACACTAAAACAAATCAAAGACTATGGAAAAAAGGAGAAGAATGCCCAAATTCTTCTTGAACATTATCAAGATTGGCAAAGAGAAGCAAGGATGATCAGCAAAGAAGAAAACTTTTATTTGTCGATTGGTAGGAAACGTATTTTACCAATTTTACTTGGTTTGTTGACGGTTTTTATAGGAGTTCTTCATTTTGTACTAGAGACGACATACCTGTTGGGAATGGTAATGATTGTCGTTGGAATCATTGCGATGATTTATGCTGCCATGTTTCAAAAAAGGACGGCA
>CARZYU010000047.1:4742-7712 GCA_949113215.1 uncultured Bacilli bacterium
AAAAGGGGCTTTACAGTACAAACAGTGGATGGCTTTTAAGAAATTTTTACAAGATTTCAGCCGTTTTGAAGAAAAAGAATTACCAGAATTTTCTCTTTGGGGTAAATACTTGGTTTATGCAACGGTATTAGGATGTGCGAAAGAACTAGAGAAAACGATGGAATTAAGGATACCGAATGTAGAATCGACCGATGATTTCACCCAAAGTATGCTTGATTTCTATTTATGGAGATCCATGATCAATTTACATTTAGCAAGCTCTATTCAATCGACTGTTCATACTGCTGTTGCTACTTCACGTTCTTCGATTGCCGCATCTTCCAATTCTTCGTCTGGAGGATTTGGTGGAGGCTTCTCTTCGGGAGGAGGAGGCTTCGGTGGAGGCGGAGGTGGAGGCCGCTTTTAGGAAGGATAACTCCTTCTTTTTCTTTTGGAATCGTGTTATAATAAGACCAGGTGGAAGTATGATAGTAAATTATAATGGAACAGATTATGAAGTCGTAGTGACGAGAAAAGATAATCGTAATACTTACATTCGAGTCAAAGGTGACGGCAAGATTTATTTGACGACTTCTTATGGAATGAGTGATCGGGCGATTCGAAAACTACTTGAGCAAAATTATCATTCCATTGTGCGAATGATCAAACAGATGGAAAAGAAGAAAAACATGCAAGATGGCTTCTTCTATCTGGGAAAGCGTTATGATATCATCTGGTCAGAACAGGAATTCTATATGGGGGAAGAGAAGGTATTTCTTCCTAAGGGACTTGATTTGGATCGTTGGTACAAAAAGATGGCCAGTATGATTTTTCGAGATCATTTGGAAGAACAGTACCAGGCATTTAGTGAAGAGATTCCAAAGCCCAGACTTTGCATTCGTAAGATGACGAGCCGTTGGGGTGTTTGTAATGTGAAAGAAAAGAAGATTACCTTGAATTTAGAACTAATCAAACGAGACTTAATGTATTTGGATTATGTGATTGTCCATGAATTGTCTCATTTGATCTACCCAAACCACTCGGAAGAGTTTTGGAGCTTGGTAGAAAAGAATTGTCCTAATTACAAACAACTTCGGAAAGAAATGAAAGATTTTTAGAGGTGTGAGATGTTAATTACCAGTTTAGAAAATGAACGAGTCAAGAAGTATCTCAAATTACAACAACGAAAGTTCAGAGAAAAGACAGGAGAGTTTTTAGTAGAAGGTCACCATTTGGTGATGGAAGCTTTTCGAGAAGGGCTCATTGAGGAACTTATTTTAGAACAGGACGAACTTCTTCCGCTTTCGGTTCCGACGGTCTATGTAACAAGTGATATCATTCATAAAATTTCCACGTTAGAAACTCCTAGTAATGTCATGGCACTTTGTAAAAAAAAGGAAGAAACAACTTCTCTTGGGAATCGTATTTTATTACTTGACCAGATTCAGGATCCTGGAAACTTGGGAACGATCATTCGCAGTGCTTGTGCATTCCATGTTGATACCATTGTCTTAGGAAATGATACGGTTGATTTGTATAATCCCAAAACCATTCGCGCGACACAGGGAATGTTATTTCATATGAATATTATCAGAAGAGATTTGGAGGAATTGATACCACTTTTGAAAAAGGAAGAAATTCCGGTGTATGGAACCAAAGTGGAGTATGGTATGGATGTGCGAACGTTAAAAGAAAAGGATCGAAGTCGCTATGCCCTCGTGATGGGAAATGAAGGAAGTGGCGTCTCTTCTACCATTATGGAACTTTGTGACGGGTTTCTTTACATCGCTATGAGTGATGAAGTGGAAAGCCTAAATGTTGCAGTAGCAACGAGTATTTTACTTTATGAATTAGATCGGGGGAATTAGGATGAAAAAAATGAAAGTAGGATTTGAAGAAGGATCTCATATGATCTTGAATTATTTGCAATCCTTTGTGGATGTGGAATCCAATTGGTATTTCAAAAAGGAAAATTCTTTGGAGTCATCTTGTTATCTTGTAATGCCAGGGGATGAAGAAAGAGGAAAGAGATCACTTCAACTTTCTTTTTCAAAAAAGAGCCTCAGCGATTTGTTGGCAGATTCTTTAAGACACCAAGGATATTGGGTGAATCATGTTCAAATGAAAGAGAAGGAAAATACCATCTTTTATGAAGTTACAGGAATGGCCACTTACGAATCCAAAGGTAAGGTGAAGTTGATTCGATGATTGATTTAGGAAAAGTAGTTGGTACACATGGAATCAAAGGAGAGGTTCGTCTTCGTTCCAAATTTCCTTATAAAAAGAAAGCATTTCGTTTAGGGAATACCATTTTCTTAGGGGACGATGCCTTTGAAATTACGTCGTATCGGGTTCATAAAGATTACGATATGTTGACGTTCAAAGGTTATACGAACATCAATCAAGTGCTTCCTTTTGTGGGAAGAAAAGCCTCTATTTCCAAAGAGGAACTTTCTTTGGGGGAAGAAGAATATTTGGAAGAGGAACTTTTTGATTATCAGGTTGTGACCAATCGGGGAGAGGGCAAACTCCTAGAAATCGTCAATGCTTCTGCTTCCAATCAATTATTACGAATTGAACTTAATGGTAAGAGCATTCTGGTTCCATTCCAAGAAGCATTTGTGAAAGTGAATCCTCAAAAAAAGGAGATCTCTATTACGTTAATCGAGGGGATGTAAGATGAAAAAAATTCTATTTTTAATCTTTGCAGTGTTTCTAGTTACAGGATGTGGAAAAAAAGAAGAGTTGCTGCTTTCGGGGAAAGAAGTACATTTCTTTCAGTGTCCTATTTTAGAAACTCCTTATGCGATGGATCTTCCAGCAAACTTTCTTTCTTTGAATGAAAAAATGCTTGATCTTCGTTTTGAGGGTCAAGAACATCCAGAGCAAATGTTAGTGAGTCCCAATGATGATGCCTTTATCCAAATGGATCAAGTGGAAGATTCTTTTTTGGAAAGTGATCTTTCCATCTATCTTGATTTTATGGAGAAG
>CARZYU010000047.1:7722-8013 GCA_949113215.1 uncultured Bacilli bacterium
CTTTGAAGGAATCGGATACTTCGTTTCACATTCTTTCCAAACAAGTATTAAAACAAGAAACATCCATTGGAATGTTAGAGTTTACGTATTCCCATCAAGAGAAGGATTATTATGATTTCTTGCTTTATTTTGTAGAAGATGGTAGTCTAAAAGAAATTCATTTTTCTTCCTATGGTAAAGAAGTAGATACTTGGCAGAAACTGGGAGAAAAAATGATACATTCGTTTACAAAGAGGGAGGAAGTAGAAGATGAAGATTGATATTCTCACTTTATTTCCAGAACTATTTGAG
>CARZYU010000048.1:0-3932 GCA_949113215.1 uncultured Bacilli bacterium
AGTGGTTTTAAATCGTTTAAGACAAATTTTCCATCTTTTCGAATGAGTTCTCCATCAAAATAGATTTCTCCTCCGCCATAATCCTCTCTTTGAATTAGAACCATATCCCAATGGACACTGGAACGATTTCCATTGAAACAATCTTCGTAAGCTGCTCCTGGAGTAAAATGAATACTTCCTAAAATCTTCTCATCGTATAAAATATCTCCCATTGGATAGAGAATCTTAGGATTAAAGCCAAAGGAAAATTCTCCAACATAGCGAGCCCCTTCGTCGGTATCAAAAATTTTATTCAGTTCCTTTTCTCCTTCATCGGAAGTAGCTTTTACAATCTTTCCCCTTTCAAAGGTCAAGGAAACATTGTGAAATACCATCCCTTGGTATGGACAAGGTGTATTGTAGGTAATCGTTCCATTGACACTGTCTCTTACAGGAGCAGTGTATACTTCGCCATCAGGAATGTTCATATCTCCTACACAAGGAATTGCAGGCAAACCTTCAATCGAGAAAGAAAGATCGGTATTTGGTCCTACAATACGTACCTCTTTCGCTTCTTCCATTCTTTTCTTAAGCGGTTGCATCAAATCTGCCATTTCTTCGTAATTCACATTCATCACATCGAAGGCAAAATCGCGAAATTTTGAAATGGGCATCCTTGCTTTATGGGCATCCAGAATCGATGGATAATTTAATAGCACCCACTTTCGCTCATTCGTACGCTTATTTCGTAAATCAAGACTGATTTCTCCCCACTGTTTTAACACTTCACTTGGAACATCTTTTCCCTCGTAGTCATTGATATTGTAACAAATAGTAACAAAAGCATCGTAATGATCCACTTCAAAAGCTAATTTCTCTTTCATCACCAAAAGTCGTTCTTTCGTCGTGTGCTCTAAAATTGCTTGTCCTACTTGCTCATTGGTAAGTTCAAACATCGGAATGGCTCCGACCGAAATAGCTTCTAAACCAATCGCGGTTACCAAATCACTACAGGCAGCATCCTCGTATTTGATCAGTACTTTTTCATTCTTTTTCAATTTCAAAGAATAATTGACAATTGTCTTTGCTAACTTCAAAACTCTTCCGTCCATTTTTTCACCCTTTTTCTAATTGTTCATAAAATACATAAGAAAGGAGACTTTTTATGTACTCTTCAGATGTTAGTATACCACAGGAAACGATGGTTATGTATCAAAACAATAGACCAAATAGGATTGAACAGGATCGTTTTGGTGGAGGTTTTTTCGTTCCTTTTTTACTAGGAGGAATTGGTGGTTATGCTTTAGGAAACAACAACCAACCAAACTATTACCCTTATCCCTATCCTTATCCACAACCCTATCCTGTTCCTTACCCTTATCCAAACAACTATTATTACCCCTACTAAAAAATCAGGTAACTGATTTTTTTCATTGTTTCAAAGAGGTAACGACAAAATCGCTTTGGTCCCACTACCAAAGGTGGATTCATAACGAAGAGTACCACCATGAAGTTCGACAATTTCTTTGGAAAGTGCTACTCCCAATCCAGATCCTTTCTGTTTCGTCGTATAAAACATCTCCGAAATATGCTTTAAGGTTTCCTCTTCCATCCCTTGTCCATTGTCCGTAATGATCAATGTTACTTCTCCAGGATCCAGTTTTATTTCCAAAGAAATTTTCATCATTCGTTTGTTCTCATCTCTTGCTTCCATCGCATTTTTAAATAGATTATAAAGAACTTGTTTCATACGATTATAATCCAAAGAAAGATACAACTCATCATCAGGAATTTCAAAATCCGTTTGAACTTCATTGACTTTAAACAAAGAATCCAACGCAGCCACAGTATCTTCAATCAATAAATAAAAATCCACTTCTTCCTTTTCAATTTTAATCTTGGTGTAATCCAAATAATCGTCCATCAAGGTGAGCGTTCTTCCAATTTCTTGTTTCACAATGGGAATGTATTTTTCTAGTGTTTTCTCATTCTTCAAATCGAGCATATCCAGATAACCTTTGCAAACAGCAATGGGATTTTTAATTTCATGGGTCATTTTAAACAGAGAAGAGCGAAGCATTTTCTCTTTTTCTAATTCTTTGACGGTACTACTTAAATTCATGGCTGCTTCTCCTTCTTGTAACAAATAAAGAATCGCATAAATAATGACATAGAATACCAACATCAAAAGAAAAGAAGAAATGAGATTTGCAATCATCTCTTGACCTGGATAGAACAAAACGGTTTGAATCGATAAAAATAAGGAACGAATCAAGATAAAGACATTTAATACAAGCGATAACTTTAATGTCCGTTTTCTCATCCAAGTATAGGTAACAAAATAAAAAACATATTCAGAAAGAGCAAAAGCAAAGGGAAGCGAAAGCACCAAACTACTATATAAAACTAAAATGATAGAAAGAAAGGCTGCCGTCCATTTACGATCTTTCTGATAACTGATGAGAAGTGGAACGTTAAACAGCAAAACAGGATAATCACTTCCCAACAATCCTCCATAACGCATGACTAGATAAGCTGAACTATAAAGAGCGATATCTAAAAAAATACGTTTTTCTTTTTTCTTCAAATTTTTGGCATAACCCAAATAAATAAAATAAATACAGAATGGGAAAGTCAAATAGACAATGTTTAATACCATACTCTCAAAAAATGCCATAAAATCTCCTCTTTTATTAAGCCAAGTATAGAAACGCCCATTGTCGTATTTTGTCGAAAAATGAAAAAAAGTGCCGAAATAAGGCACTTTGTGTCAAGTGGACATAAAACTATTTTAGATCATCGATGTATTTTTTCAACTGCTTACTCTCTGGCCCTAAAATAATCTTTAACTGGTTATCAATTTCGACAATTCCTCTTGCTCCCAACTTTTGAATAGCTTCTTTGTTCGCCAGAGAAACATCCTTTAGGGTTACTTTAAAACGAGAAAGATTCGTTTCAGTATGAATGATGTTATCCTTTCCACCCAAATACTCCACCAATTTGTTTAAATCGATATGAGCGTCCTTCTTTGTCGCTCTAAGAACAGCGGCTAAAACGATAAGTAAAACAACGGCTATAATAACATATTCCCAAAGATTCATATTTATCACCTAGTTTCTAGTATACTATATTTCTTTTTTCTTGCCTAGCTTAAGTTCAGTTCCAAAGGAGCAGAAATTCCAGTACCTTCTGTTTTTAGCGTAAGATTACCATCCAGATAAAAGACTGGTCTTATTCCTAGTTTAGTAGCAGAAGTCGTAACATTACCATCTGAATCCGTAATATCAAATTGAGTGGAGGTAACATTGTTGGGACTTTGATAGTAATTTTCATCTTTCGAAGTATAACCTACGTAGTAATTATAATCTTGATTTTGATAAGTCATCGTCGAAGTCCAATAAGCTTGGAAAGCATCCGAAAGACTCAAACTTGTCACAAACAGATCTCCCAAAGAAGGAAGAAATACATGGGCAGTCACCGTATTGGTTTTAGCAAAGTTCTTATATGGATGAAAAGTGTTTCCCAGACGATTTCCTTTGTATTCTACTTTCCTAATAGAATTCTTCAAAGAATCCGGAAGAGACTGATACCACGTTTCTAGTTGATAAAGAATCGTGTTAGGAAGTGGATCCTCTGGATTCGTACTAGGATTTTTCGTATAATCTGTTTTATCGATCATATCATTTGCTCTAAGACGAACTCCTGTTGCCAGATTCACAGTAGACATTACTTTCGTTCCCAGTTCATCTTGAGCAATAATTCGATAGTCCACTCCTTCTAAACGAACGAGTCGTCCCAAAGGAACGTTTTCAAGTTTGGTTCCTGTTGCCAATATTTGACTGTTGGTATCTAAAACATGATAGATATTTCCTTCGATAGAATTGGCTCGTTCCATCTTTAAGGTCATCGTAAAACGAAGCGGAACAATTTCAGAGTTCGAAACGGTCTTTTGT
>CARZYU010000048.1:3942-7693 GCA_949113215.1 uncultured Bacilli bacterium
CCTGTTAAAGCAAAGTAATTTTGATCTCCTTGTATTTTCTCATAAACATCAGAGGTAAGAAACTGAATATCCTCTACTTGCAATGGGGCATAAAGTTTTTTTACTTTTTCTAATAAGGTCTTTCTAAAATCCTCATTCGAAATCATCTGATAAGGTGCAGAAACCAAATTCACAGGTGAAAGTACAACTAGATTTCCATGGTCATAAGAGAGCATTTTCATTGTGATCTCCCCTACTTGAATACTTTTTTCAGGACCTTCAAAAACACATTTTTGCGTCCCATTACAAAGTTTTGCAAAGTAATTGTTTAATCCATCTGCTTTCGCAGTCCAGCACCCATTTCCATTGGTTGGATTTTCTGTAAAAGCGAATTCATTTCCTAATGGATATTCTTTTTCCCCTTCTTTGTTTATAAATTTGCAAGTCATCTCAACTCCATAGGTGTAACCCTGATTAGTCCGTTTGATGATAACTTTACCACCCTCATATTTTCCTTTTCCATCAAGGCATTGAAAATCTTCATCGTCTTGTTCAATTTTAGCAGAGGATAAAATATCTTTTACTGAAACAAAAACGCAGCCATCCCAACTTGGAGCATACAAATCATCTTTTTTTTGATTGGCATAAAGTTTTGCTGCTGTTAAGATCGTATCGCGGTATTCATCAAACTTTTTGTAACGATTCTGTTTTTGCAATTTGCTGACCGCAGGAAGAGTTATTAACATGATAAGTGCTAAAATCGTTATGACAACTAAAACTTCAATTAACGTAAATCCCTTTTGATTCTTCACAAGTATCACCTACTCTATGTTCAATTATAACCGAATTTATTCCAAATAACTAGTTTCAAATAAACTATTTGCTACTTTTACATAGAATAAAATAGGTGAACACTATGTTTAAAAAGAAAAATCACGGATTCTTTTGCCGCTGTGAAATGTGTCGTATCAAAAAAAGACAGAACGTCTTCTATCTTTTCTTAATTGTAGCCCTCGTCATCATCTGTCTTTATCAGGCTCTTTTGACGGTCTTTATGACGACAAAAGTCAATGCTATCATCTTGCTTTTGGAACTTCTTTTTCTATTTTGTGGCTGGTTCTTTGTACTGTTCTGATAACAGTTCACTACTTTGGTTCAAATATTCTAAATAAGCCTCGATTTCTTCACACTTTTGATATTCATCTTTCTCTAAACGAATTCTAGGTGGAATGGAAATAAGGAGAAAGAAAAGAGACTTTTCCTCTTTTAAAAGTGGATATCTGCTTTCGTAAAGACGAAGAAGACTAGCGAAATCAACACTTTGATAATGTGTCTTATAAAAAATGAGCAAATCGTAGATAGGACTATCTCTACGAGATGCATTCCAGTAACTAAGTTTAGAATCTTCTGCTTGAAAATGAGATAAGGTAGGACTTCCATGCAACAAGACCATTCGTTTTTTCCGTTTTTCCATCATAATGTCATACCAAGTTTCAAGTTCTCTCTCACAAAAGGAAATTGCCATATAAATTCTCGAAATATTACGGATTAAGAAATATTCACTGGGCGACATAAAAATATGCATTTCAATCATAGTTTGCAACTCTTGGTAATAAGTCGTAAGCTCTGTTAACTTTGCTTTCATTTCTTCGTAAATCTTTTTGATATCATCTAGTTCTACTGTTTCATAAAAGGTTGTTTTCGTATGAAGCAAACTAAGTACATAGACAAGTTCTGTTGCCTGTTCTTCCAAAGGAAGAAACCGATTTTCCTTCCAAGGGTAAATCTCGTAGTGATCCTCTTCTATGGAATTGATAGGTAGTAAAAAAGAGAGAAAATCTCTACTTTCTAAATAATGATAAATCGCTGGAAGATCGTCACGAACTTTCCCTACGATTCGAAATTGTCCTTTATCAGTCGAAAGATAGGTCTCTTGGTTTTTGACCGTCATCTTCCCTACTGCCAAGTGGTACTTTTCGATCAACTCTTTCATTTGCTAATGTTCGTTGGAATAATTAACTTTGTTCCAACTTTGATTTCATCTAAGTTGTTATAAGGAGCTAACTCTTCTTTTGTCGTTTGGTACCGATCGACAATTCCCTCAAGTGTATCGTTTTCTCTTACAATGTAAACAGAATACGTTGAAAAGGTTTCTTCTGTATCCTCAAGGGCAGAAAAGATCGAATCGATGCTTGGAGTAACTTCTTCTTTTTCCTCCAAATGAGCAAAAGCATCGGTCGGAACCTCCACGGAAACAGGAGCCGTTACAGAAGGAATTTCTTCCAAAGGTTCCAAAGAAACATCACTAATTTTGGTAACAGGTTCTTCTTCCTTTTCCTCTAACATTTCCACCACTTCGTCTAACTCTTCCTCTTCTCCTCTTACCTCTTCTAATTCTATTTCTTTATCGGAAGTAGAAGCATCTGTTATTTCTTCCAATCCATCCAACAACAATTCTATATGAACCTTTAACATTTCTTCATTCACAATATCGTAGGTAAAATCATCAATGGCAAAGGTAGCGCCCGTCGTATCATACTTATCATCAATGGTAATATCGACAGGAATACGATAAGAAAAATCTTCCTCAATCTGACTTGCCTCCGTCATTTTGTAAGATCCACTGACAATAAAATCACCTTCTATCGTATTGCTGTCAGAAAACCGCAATTGTTGTTCTAAAGAAATACTAGTAATTTCTCCAATCATCGTTCGAAAAACAATTTCTTTTTGAAATGGAATGACTTGTTTCATCAATATTCTCCTTTCTCTTCTCTAAACTATATGAAATAGTTTTTGTTTTAGCACAAAAAGATGCGATGAACCATTTTATCATTTCCCAATCATTCATCCAAAAAACAAAGAAAAACCATTGACCAAATTTACTTTTTTGGCTATTCCTTTTACTTATTCTTAGAATAACATCCATTTGATTTCGCCAAACAGCCAAGATATGATAAGTATCAAAATTATAGAAAGGAAAACAACTATGAATACTAAAGAAAAGGAATATTTTTTAGAAATAGAAAACTACATCAAAAAAAATGAAATTAATAAAAGAGCAATCGTATCGGAAGAAAATCATAGTACTTTAAATACTTATTGGAATATAGGTAGACTTTTAATCGAAGCACAAGGTGGAAAATCTAGAGCTAAGTACGGTAACGAGTTAATAAAAACATGGAGTAAAGACTTCACTGTCAAGTATGGGAAGGGATATAATCAAACAAACTTAAAAAATATGAGAAGTTATTATTTACTAATTCCAAAAAGTCGCTCACTGAGCGACCAATTAACTTGGACTCATATTAGATATCTTTTGCCGGTGAAAGATGAAAATAAAAGAAATTATTACATCAATTTATGCATCAAAAAAAATCTAACTAGTAGAGAATTGATAAAAGAAATAAAAAGCAATTCCTACGAACGATTAATTAACCTACTAAAATAGAAATCATTGGTTTGAAAGAAAAAGACGATATTAAATCGAATATGATGAATCCTATTATACTCTCTCTTCCTAAAAATAGATTGATTGAAACGGAAAAGGATTTAGAGCTAATCATTTTATCTCAACTTAAGAATTTTTTTAATCAACTTGGTAACGGGTTTACCTTTGTTAATAATCAATACAAGATTATTTATAATTCCCGATCTTATTTCATCGATATTTTATTATTTCATATTGAGCCAGAGTTAAACTATATAATTAGAAATAATAAAGATGAAGTATATTGTAGACAGGGGGATTCATCAATAAAGTTAAATGCAA
>CARZYU010000049.1:0-5822 GCA_949113215.1 uncultured Bacilli bacterium
AGCATGTAACCAATTTTAATAGGATCTTTACCAAACGAAAATTCTCCTTCTGACTTCTTTTCCAATCCACAGAGAATCGAAAGAATGGTCGATTTTCCACAACCACTAGGGCCTACAATGGAAATAAATTCTTTCTCTTGTACAGAAAATGATACTTTGTCGACAGCCTCTATTTCACTCGATAAATCATGATACTTTTTACTGAGCTTTCTTATTTCCACTATTTGTTTTGTCATATTATCCTTGATACATTAAGTCTTGAAATGGAACTTTTTCAGTAAGCTCTCCAGCTTCTATCATGATATCTTGTAAATGATTGAAGGACTCTTCCGTAAACTTCGTAGTCGTAGGCCAAGTATCTGCCTTACGATACCGTTTTACCACTTCAATCAAATCATTCTTCGAAGTATCTGGGAACTCACTCATGATGGCATTTGCTACTTCTTCATCGCTATGATTATGAACATAATCAAGACCACGTTGGATCGCTCTTGTGAATTTATCAATCACTTCAGGATGTGCTTCGATGTAACTGATTTTTGCACTGTAAGAAGTATATGGCACTACTCCTCCTAGTTCTCCAATCGATGCTACAACATAACCAAATCCTTGTTGTTCTACTTGAAGAGCATTCGGTTCAAATAAGGTTACAAAGTCTCCTGTGCCTCCAATGAATGCCCCACTCATCGCAGCAAAGGCAATGGAAGTATCAATCGTAAGATCGGTTTTTGGATTGATTCCATTCTGACTAAGAGCATACTCAAAAGTCATTTCTGGCATTCCACCTTTTCTTCCACCGATCACTGTTTTTCCTTTTAAGTCTTCTAAGGTGAAGTTTTCTATTTTTTCACGAGATACTAAGAATGTCCCATCTTTTTGCGTAAGTTGGGCAAAGGTTTTTAGATAATCTTTTTCTTTTCCGTTATAGACATAAATGGTTGCTTCACTTCCTGAAAAACCGATGTCCGCATCTCCTGATAATACGGCTGCTGTTACCTTATCTGCTCCTGGCGTTAAAATAACTTCCACATCGAGTCCTTCCTCTTCAAAGAAACCTTGTGTTAAAGCTACATATTGTGGAGCATAAAAAACAGTATGGGCAACCTCAGCCATCTTCACTTTCGTCAAATCATTCTCTTTCTCATTTCCACGAAATAGGACGCTACAAGCGATCAAGAGAAGACCAAGTGCTACCATAATCGAAATAATAATTCGTTTCAAACGTATTCCTCCTTTTCTTTCAAAGTATTATATGTGTGGAAAATGAAATAAGTTCCCAAAAGAAAAAGACACCTTATGTATCTTCTCTTCGCTTTGCATGAAGAAAGAGTAAGAAGGTATCCTCCCCTTCGACTACTGTTTTCATCGTCAATATTTGTTTTGTTTTGGTTACTTTAGTAGGAAAAAGATAACGAGATCGACGTTCTAATTCATGAATGGTATCACTCAAATCTAAGGCTTCCTCAAAGACCGTCTCGCTCATTTCTGGTTCTTCCCTACTCACTTCGACGGAAAAAATTTCATAGCGATAAACTTCCTGGTCTGTCTCTAAAAAAAGTTCTTGATGGTTCACGCCAAAGTTGGGATCTAAATAGTTCTGTAGTTCATGAATCGAAAGATTCCAATGGTCAAAATCCCTGCCATAGAGAAACAGACGAGGGGAAGAAGTCATCTCATTTCGATAATCGAGAAAAATAGAACCTGTCTTATTTTCGGTACGATCGAAGAGATGCGTTCGATAAAATTGGTTGTCATCACCTTTTACTAAAAGTGTACTTAACACTCCAGGAATCGAAAGTTTGGCGATAATATCATCGTTTTGAAACGTTCCTCTCAAATACTCTAAACTCCTGGTCTCTTGTTCCAAAAAAGATGCTTCCGTTAGAGAAACTGCCTGTTCAGTTTCCTCCAATTCTTTCTCGTATTGTTCCATCATATGACGGTTTACCAAAGCATTGGTAACATTCGATAAAAAAACGGTAAAAGCCCCAATTACCACAATGATCATGACTCGATAAAGCAATCGTTTTGTACTAGTATCCATAATCTCCCTCTTTTCTTTTATTAAATAATAGAAAAGATGAAAAATTTGTCAGAAAAAAACGATTGTGATGCAATCGTTACTTTTTTGTTTGAAATAATTCTCTTACTTCCTTTAGAGCTCCATGCGTTCCAACATCATAACAAACTCCATCGGTAAAACAGTAAGCATAAAAAGGAATCTTTTTGTAGAGATATGCTGGTAATCTTCCTGGAGAATCAGGATTATTTCCTTCTTTCAAATAAGTTTTGATTTCTTTTAACATCTCCCTCGGATAAACATAGGTAGCCCAAACTCGGATGTTGGTAGCTGGTTGTTCTGGTTTTTCGGCAAGTTCTAATACTTTACCATCGGAAGATAAGGTTGCAATCGCAAATTGCTTTAAGTACTCATAATCGTCGCACAACTGATCTGCCACCAACGTTGGAGCCTTCTTTTCCTTATAGAAATCGATCACGCCTTTTAAGGCATAATCGTAGAGGTTATCGGCGGCAATGACTAAGATATCATCGTCGATGTTCATTTCATTGATGACAAACTGCATATCACCAATGGCTCCCAAACGATCGTCATTGGAAGTCGTTCCATCGTCTAAGACGGTAATGGGTTTTGGATTATCCAAATGATCCTGTTGCCATTTTACAAAATGTTCATAATAACGATGATTGGTTACGATATAGACCGCATCCACTTCTTCGATAGTATTGACTTGTTCCAAGTTGTAATCAAGAATGGTCTTTCCTTCTTTGATTTCCAATAAATGTTTTGGAAAATTTTCGGTAATGGGGAATAATCTCGTCGCATATCCTGCGCATAATAAAATACATTTCATAATGTTCTCTCCTTATCTTAATGTATCATTTGATTTACTATTTAAATCGAAATCTGCAATTCTTCCTTGTTGATAGGCAAAATAACCTGCCGCAGCAATCATCGCACCATTATCGGTGCAAAAGCGTAATTCTGGAACGGAAAAGCCAATCTGTTTTCTTTCACAAAGATTCTTGACTCCATCCCTAATTCCACTGTTGGCAGCGACTCCTCCTGCTACTATGACATGTTCCACTTTCCATCGATCAATTGCTTTTTCCGTCTTTTTGAGAATACTTTCGACCACAACTTTTTGAAAGGAAGCTGCCAAGTCTTCTTTGATGAGTGGAATACCTCGCTGTTCTAAGTTATGAGAAAGATTGATCACCGCACTTTTTAAACCACTGAAGCTAAAATCGTAACTGTCGTCGTTTAACGGAATTGGCAAGGGATAACTTGCTTCTCCAAGGCCTGCCAAATGATCGATCTTTGGTCCCCCAGGATAGCCTAATCCTGCTACCCTAGCAACTTTGTCGTAACATTCTCCTACCGCATCGTCTAAGGTTCCTCCTAATTTTTCAAAGGAATAATGCTCCTTCATATAAATGAGTTCGGTATGTCCTCCACTGACGACCAAAGCAAGAAGTGGGAATTTCATTTCTTTTGCTAAAGCATTCGCATAGATATGTCCTGCAATATGATGAACGGGAATCAAAGGTATATCATAGAGGTAGGCTAACGTTTTAGCGGCTTCCAAACCTACTAATAAAGATCCGATCAATCCTGGTCCATAAGCAATAGCAATGGCATCGATCTCTTCCATCGTCATATGAGCTTGCTTTAGGGTCTCCTCTAAAACCATCGTAATATTTTTCACGTGATGACGACTAGCAATTTCAGGAACTACTCCCCCATAATTGGTATGAATATCAATCTGGGAAAGAATCACGGTAGCAATTTCTTCGGTTCCATCTTTGACAATTGAACAACTTGTCTCATCACAACTACTTTCAATTCCTAAGATTGTCATTTCATCGCCTCCCATTCCATTAGAATGCCATCGACCCCTTGATAGTAATTTTCTCTGGTAGCTACTTTTTTAAATCCGTATTTTTCATACAGTTTCAATGCCTTCCAATTTTCTTTATTTACTTCCAAGGTGATATTTTTCTTTTTTTCTTCTTGAGCTTTCGCAAGCAATGCTTCTAGTAGTTTGGAAGCAATTCCTCGCTTTCGATATTCTTCGATTACTTCTATCTGGTCTAACTCTATTCTCTCATAAATTTGACTATAAAACAAATATCCAACTATTTGTTGATCTTCTAGATAGAAAAAAGCTCCAAAGAACGGATTCTTTTCTTGTTCCATTCGAACTTGATCAACAATACCAAAAAGATCAATCACCTTTGATTCATCTTCCTTTAATAAACTATCCTGCGTGATGATCATGTTCTTCTAACTTCTCTTCCGCTTCGGTTTGTTTTAAATAATTCGGTTCCAAACTATGGGGATTGACCAAAGTTCTACTGGATACTTGTTTTACAATTTTTTCAATATCTGGATCGTATTCTTCCCATGGAAGAGCAAGAGGAATCTCTTGATGGCTGATAATTTTACCATTCGGATACTTTTCTAATTCTTTTTGAAAATCAGAAAGCAAAATGTGTTTGTCTTGCCAAACGACATTTCCAAGAGAATCGTAGATTCCAGCGTAATAATAATTTCTTCTAGCATCGATCATCGGAACAAAATAGGTTGCGTCGTTTCCCGATAGAGCCATTGCTTCTAAACTAGAAAGAGGAACGATCTCAATTTGTTTGGACCAAGCCCAAGTTTTCGCAATGGTAAGACCAATTCGAATCCCCGTAAACGATCCTGGTCCAGTCACCACAACGATTCGTCCAATGCTATTTTTATCAATGTTATTTTTCTCAAGCATTTCGATTATTTTTGGCAAACTAAAACTAGATAAATCCTTATCCAATTTTTCTTTGACACAATCGATTAACGTATCGTCTTCGACAATTCCTGTATATAGCCAACTAGAAGAGGTGTCTAAATACAACGTTCTCACACAACCGCCTCACAAACATCTTCATACTTTCTACCATGAGGAGTTAGGATTAGGACTCGTACATCTTCATCTAACACTTTAATCCGAATATCCAAACGTTCTTCTGGTAGATAGTCTTTGATCATATCAGCCCATTCGATGATGGTAATACCACCTTTGGTATAGTACTCTTCAATTCC
This sequence comes from uncultured Bacilli bacterium, assembly GCA_949113215.1. Taxonomy (GTDB): domain Bacteria; phylum Bacillota_I; class Bacilli_A; order RF39; family UBA660; genus CARZYU01. Next base: position 5,105 of record CARZYU010000049.1, read on the forward strand.
AAGTTCATCCACTTTTCCATCCAAACGATACACATCCATGTGATAAAGTGGTAATTCCCCATTTTGATACTCCTTGATGATATTGAAGGTAGGAGAAGTAATGGCTTCTTCAATTCCTAAAGCATGCGCAAAACCTTTGGTAAAAACGGTTTTGCCACTTCCTAAATCTCCTTCTAGACAAATTACCATGTTGGGAAATTTTTCTGATTCGATATTCTGGGCCACTGTAGTGGTATCTTGTTCACTTCTTGACGTTATTTTATAATCCATTTTTATCACCAATTTTATTATAGCAAAGTCTAAAATTTGTTTTCAAGGCATTTTACACTATTCCCATACGGAAATAGAAAGAAGTTGTCAATCCTCGATAGCAAAGAACTTTATTTTAACTTTGACCCAATTTCTTTTAACATCTTCTCTACTTTATCCTCTTGTTTTTCGATATCACCTGCTTGAAGACAATCGCCAAACTGATACTTTCCAATGACTTTCATCTTGGCACTTTCACAAAAAGAATCGAGAGAAGTAAGCGCACCTTCTACTTCAAACTCACTAAGCGGAGTGGCACCAATGGAGATCAAAATTGCCTTTTTCCCTACTAACTTTTTTGGTACATAAAGAGGATTCAGTCGATCCATGAATACTTTCAAATCACTCGAAAGTAAATTCCAGCGAACGGGAGTTAGAAAGATGAGTGCATCAGCTTCTTCTACTTTCT
>CARZYU010000049.1:5832-7685 GCA_949113215.1 uncultured Bacilli bacterium
CACATTACTCTTCATATCGTCCTTAAAGTCACATTCTCCTTGAACATCACAATCCATACAACCTGTACAAACGTATATTTTTTGGTTTCCTGGTACAATTATGTCACCGATGACTCGTTGTTTCTCTAATGATTCTTTGATCTTTTCTGCCAGTTCCAAACAGTTTCCACTTCGTCTAGATCCTACGATTAATAATACTCTTGACATATGTTTCACCATTCATAAGATGACCAAAAGGAAGGGTTTTATACGCTTGATAAAAATTTCTCAAAAAATAATTCATAATCATTGTGAATTATTTGTTATTCTCTTGAGCTGCAGGATGAGGAAATTTTTTCATATATTGATAGGACTTTTCTACCCCAACTAATTCTTCGTAACTTGCTAAGTCAGCTTCTCCCCTCGAAGATAGATACCAGGAAACAACACTTTTCATATAACCCTCGCAGAATGGATACAACCAAGCTGGATTTTGGCAGAGGAAGAAAGAAGCTTCCTGATTCTCTATTTTCTCAAGTAAGATGCGATCTACTTTATGAAGATCTCCATCTATAAGGTAAGAGGTTCCTTTGGTATAAAAATAATACTCTTCTAGTAGTGCCTCTAGGATGGTATCCATCGGATAACTCGTATCCGCAAGACGATTGATTTCTTTTGCTAATTCAGAAGGTAACGTTTCAAAATTTACCTTTTCCAAAAGGACAGCATGCTCATAAACAAAATTCTGAAAATGAAGAGCAATTTTGGAATGTACTCCACCTTTTATCAATGTTTCTATATTACAATTATGAGCATACAATTCCGTTTTCCACTCTGGAAAATAACGTTCATAGACATCTTGGTACCCTTCACCTAGGATTTGATTTCTTTGAAGTGTTTTTTCTTGTTTATCAAAATCATTGGTATAACGCTCAAAAGTGTTTAAAAATAGCATATAGCGAAGATTAGGATATTTCCTTAAAATTGTTTCAAAATTGTAAAGATTATTTTCTTCATCCATTAAGAGTGAACAAAGAATGTCTTCTTTGTCGTCAAAATAAGCTTCAAACCAATCTATAATACAGGTTCCGAGAACCGCATAGTAAAGATCAATATGATGCATTTTCCATTTTGTCATAAGCTGGTCTGCCAGGAAAAGATCTTCTCCCTCATTTGCAATCCCCTCTAAGTCAGGATGTTCCCCTTCGAAATACGGATCAAAGGATAAACCATCGGAACCACGTTCTAATGTTATCTCAGCAAGATCCTCACAATCCTCAACTTCTTCCAACAGAAGTTCCGCCTCCTCTTCTTCGAACAAAGCAGAATCTTTTTTCACTTCCTCATCAATCATATGATTCACTTGTTCTAAAAAATAATTACGATAAACATCTGTCCGTCCGTTAAACAATACTACCATCCATATCCCCACTTCTTAAGATATTAGTTGTTTGTTATTATAACATGCCAAAGAAGAAAAGAGAATAAAAAAACATCATTTTCATGATGTTTTGAACACAAAAAAATCCTTGGCAACGACCTATTTTAGCATACACTATCGTCGGCGCTGAGGAGCTTAACTTCTGTGTTCGATATGGGAACAGGTGTACCATCCTCGCTATCATCACCAAGGAAACTATAGAGAAATAATTCTCTGAAAACATAGATACTGTAGTTCATCAAATTAATCGAATAGGATTAAATCCTCGATCTATTAGTACTGGTCAGCTCAACGTATCACTACGCTTCCACCTCCAGCCTATCAACCAGTTAGTCTATCTGGGATCTTACTGTATAAAACATGGGAAAACTCATCTCAAAGTTGGCTTCCCGCTTAGATGCTTTCAGCGGTTATCCATTCCCAACATAGCTAC
>CARZYU010000050.1:0-2594 GCA_949113215.1 uncultured Bacilli bacterium
ATTGGTTATTGTATTTATACGCCGAACCCATATGTGTTTGAAGAAGGAAAAGAATATAAAGTCTATGTCTATCAACAAATTAAAGAAGACGAACACGCTCTTTTTGGTTTTAAGAATAAAGAAGAGAAAGAGCTCTTTTTAAAGTTGATCAGTGTCAAAGGATTGGGTCCTAAAATGGCACTTCCTATTTTGGCAACTGGCTCGATTGAAGGAATTAATGATGCCATCGAACGAGAAAATATCTTATATCTTAAAAAGTTTCCGAAAATAGGGGATAAACTGGCAAAACAAATGATTTTAGATCTCAAGGGAAAACTTGGTAGTGTGCATGTAGGATCTGTTTCTTCGAATACCGAAGAGCTAGCTCAAGTACTCTCGGGACTTGGCTACAAGGAAAAAGAATATCGGGCGATTCTACCGCGCGTCAATCAAGAAGCAACGATTGAAGAACAAGTAAAGGAAGCTTTAAAGTTATTGTTGAAATAGGAGGACTACGATGAAAGAACGAATTGTAGATGGTGAAGAACGTTACGAAGATGAAATGTTGGATCATATTCGACCATCTTCTCTAAAAGAGTATATCGGACAAAAAGACGCGAAAGAAAACATCGAGGTTTTTATTAAGGCCGCTAAAATGAGAGAAGAACCACTTGATCATGTTTTGCTCTATGGTCCTCCAGGATTAGGAAAAACAACTCTCGCCTTTATCATTGCCAATGAACTTGGGAGTAATATCAAAACAGCCTCGGGGCCTAGTATTGAAAAACCAGGAGATTTAGCAGCTATTCTTTCCAATTTAGAACCAGGAGATGTTTTATTCGTCGATGAAATTCATCGGATGCCACGCATCGTCGAAGAGATCTTATATCCTGCGATGGAGGATTTTACCCTCGATATTATGGTGGGAAGTGAAGGAAACACGAGAAGCATCAAAATAGATCTTCCCCCTTTTACGTTGGTAGGAGCGACGACGAGAGCAGGTGACTTATCTTCTCCACTTCGTGATCGTTTTGGTATCATTTCCAAGCTCCAATATTATAGCGTTGAAGAATTACAAGCTATTGTGGTAAGAACTTCGAAAGTACTGGGAATGCCAATTGACAAGGATGCAGCCATTGAACTTGCTACACGCAGTAGGGGAACTCCACGTATTGCCAATCGTCTTTTTAAACGAGTGCGTGATTTTGCTTTGGTTGAAGAACGGGAAAGTATCGATTTGGAAACGACGAAGAAAGCCTTAGAACGTTTGAAAGTCGATGCCTCAGGACTCGACGAAATGGATCAATTGTTAAGAGCGATCATCGAACGGTTTAATGGAGGACCAGTTGGAATTGAGGCCGTTGCTTCTTCGATCGGAGAAGAGGTCGGTACGATTTTGGATGTTTACGAGCCTTATTTGTTACAATCAGGATTTTTAAAGAGAACACCGAGAGGAAGAATGGTGACTCCCAAAGCTTATGAGCATTTACACATCGATTATCAAAATAATCTCTTTCAAGGAGAAAGCGAATGACGTTTGAAAAAATTTTAGAAAGTCTCATTCCTTCGCAAAGGGAAAATGCCTTGGAGACTGTCCTAGCCAAAGAAGCAAAACATAAGTGGTTCAAAAAAGAAAAATTCATCAAAGAAGCCAATCAAATTAGAAAAGAAAATGCTTATCGTTACGAACCAAATTCGACGATCAACATTACACTTGGATTGTTGACTCTTTATCAAGAAAGCGATGGAAACTTAGAAGAGACGGAATCGATTTTATTGGCAGAGCTGATTTCTAGTTTTGATTATGAAGAATCCTCTTCGATCATTCAAACTTGGAATGATCCTGAACTTCTCTCTTTACTATTCGAGAAGTTTCATAGAAGCAAAGCAAAGACGTCTCAATGTCTGTTTTTTCTAGAAAGAGAATTACAAGCGACACGAAAAGAAATTCCTTGGAAGGGAAAAGAGTTACAACAACATCTTAAGAACGCTCTTGAGACCGTAAATGAAACATCATTAGAAAATTGGTCAAATCAACAATTGGAACGTGATGTAATAGAAACACTAGATCGACAACTGATGGGAGGAAAATAATGACAGTAGAAGATTTTGATTACGAATTACCTGAGGAGTTAATTGCGCAGACTCCTCTTTTCAAAAGAGATCATTCAAAGATGATGGTCTTAAATCGAAAAGAGCAAACGATAAAGCACGATCATTTTTATGATATCATCGATTATCTAAAGGAAGGAGACACTTTGGTACTAAATGATACGAAAGTCCTCCCAGCTAGATTGATTGGAGAAAAAGAAGAAACCCATGCAGCGATCGAAGTATTATTACTTAAGAATCCCAAAGAAGATATTTGGGAAGCTTTGGTAAAACCTGCAAGAAGAGTCAAAGTAGGAACCAAAGTATCCTTTGGAAACGGTAAGTTAGTCGCCACTTGTATCGAAGAACAAGAAGAGGGAATCCGTCTGATGGAGTTTTCGTATCAGGGGATCTTTTATGAAATTTTAGAAGAACTTGGAACGATGCCCCTTCCACCATACATTCATGAAACATTGGAAGAACAAGGGAGATATCAAACGGTTTATGCCAAAGAAGTAGGAAGT
>CARZYU010000050.1:2604-4808 GCA_949113215.1 uncultured Bacilli bacterium
GCCTACAGCAGGGCTTCATTTTACTGAGGAAGTATTGGAAACGTTGCAAAAGAAAGGTGTCAATATCGCTTATATTACTCTTCACGTAGGTCTTGGCACCTTTCGTCCAGTGAAAGTAGAAAAGATAGAAGAACATCATATGCATAGCGAGTATTATTCTATGAGCAAAGAAGTGGCTGATCTTTTGATTGATACAAAGAAAAAGGGTGGAAGAATCATCAGTGTAGGAACGACTTCGACAAGAACACTGGAAACCATTATGACGAAATATGGAACTTTTAAGGAATGTTCTGGATGGACAGATATTTTCATTTACCCAGGGTATTCTTGGAAGGCGATTGATGGCTTGCTTACGAACTTTCATTTACCAAAATCAACACTTCTTATGCTCGTTTCTTCGTTGGCAGGAAGGGAATACATCTTGAGGGCTTACAAGGAAGCAGTCAAGGAAAACTATCGTTTCTTTTCCTTTGGAGACTGTATGTTGATTTTATAGGGGGGGAGAGTATGAAAGAATTGATTCAAAGTATTTTAGAAGAAACGAAAAATGGGCGAATTCAAATTGGATCGAGGTATTACAACCTGTTCCTTTCTAACGAAAGGAATGATATCATTCCTTATCTTTTGATTGATTCTTCTTTTCTAGAACTTCTTTCTACTTATGTAGAGAAGGCGCATTCTTTTTATCAGAGGGATCCACTTCTTTTGGAATTAGACCAAAAAGACGCAAAAAAGCTTTTGATTTGTTCAGTGTTTTCAAATGCTAGTATCGATGATTTTCGAAATCCCTGTACTTTCTTAAAGCAACGTATTTCTTTTTTTGATGATTCTTTCGCGAAGAAATATTCCAAACGTACTTTCATTGGAAGATATCCTTTGAAAAAAGAAATTGCCGATATTACACTTTCCATAACAAAACAGTCTATTTTACAAGAAACTCCTTATCAGGCATCTGTTTCCATTCTTTCGAAAGAGAAGGAAGAGTATGTGTTACCAATGATTTCTTATGGGATCCATCAAAAGGAATTAATTCTCTATGCTGCCCAAGATAAAAGGCCAAAGAAGGAATCTCCTTTTCTAAAAGCAGTAAAGAGAAGCCTTTATCAAGCAAACCAAGGATTCGATGCTTTCATCGGAGAAGCCAGTGGAGAAGATTTATCGAAAGTATCTCCCAGTTCTTTGGTAGCGCTTACGGTTTTTCTAAATATGGTAAAAAGAGAAGGGATTGAAAGAGTAAAAGTTGTTACTTATCTTCCAGAGCGTTATTATGCGAAGGAAAAAGCGAATCTACTAAAAACTCAATTGCGAGGAGATGACCTTGGAGCATTAGAAGAAGAACAACGACAAATTCAGAACAATATTACTGATAAATGGATGCGTAATTTTATGAGAATGGAAGAACAAATAAAAAATTTAAAGATCACTTCTTATCCTTTTGATGGAGATAGTTCCCTTCATTTGGTATTAAATAAGGAAGAGATGAGTGTCACTCCATTTTTTACAAATATTCTTGATTCGATTCAGGAAGTCGAAAGTAAAAAAAGATAATTTGATAAAAAGGGATGTCTATCAGACATCCTTTCTTTATGATATAATAACGACTGGAGTGTGAAGAAAATGAAGATTAAATATCACTTGTTGCATCAAGAAAAAAATACGATGGCGAGGCTTGGGAAGATCGATACCAATTATGGGACCGTCGATACCCCAATGTTCATGCCGGTAGGGACGAAGGCAACGGTAAAGACATTAACTCCAGAAGAACTCTATGAAATGCATACAGGTGTTATTTTAGCAAACACTTACCATCTGTGGCTTCGACCAGGAGAAGATGTGGTATGTCATGCAGGGGGTCTTCATCAATTCATGAATTATAAAGGACCTATTTTGACCGATAGTGGAGGTTTCCAAGTGTTTTCTCTGGCCAAAAATAAGGAAAAAGACATTACCGAAGAGGGGGTACATTTTAAAAGTCATATCGATGGGAAAGAACTCTTCTTAACGCCGGAAAAATCCATTGAAATTCAAAATAAGTTAGATAGTGACATTGCGATGAGTTTTGATGAATGTCCTCCATATCCTGTTACGTACGATTATATGAAACAAAGTGTTGAGAGAACCATTCGTTGGGCAAAAAGAGGAAAAGCTGTTCATCGCAATGAACGTCAATCTCTTTTTGGAATTGTCCAAGGAGGGGAGTTTGC
>CARZYU010000050.1:4818-5273 GCA_949113215.1 uncultured Bacilli bacterium
GGAACGAGCGTAGGAGAAGGCAAAAAAACCATGTATGAAATGGTTGAAAATTCGACTCGTTATCTTCCCGAAGACAAACCACGTTATTTGATGGGAGTGGGAGATCCTATTGATATCATCGAAGGAGTCATAAGAGGAGTCGATATGTTTGACTGTGTTCTACCTACCAGAATTGCAAGACATGGACAAGCATTTACGAGAAGCGGAAAGATCAATCTGCATAATTTAAAATACAAAGAAGACTTTTCACCTTTAGAAGAATCTTGTGACTGTTACACCTGTAAAAATTATAGCAAAGCTTACATCAGACATTTGATCATGTCTGATGAGATGTTAGGAGGCCGTCTTCTTTCGATTCATAACATCCGTTTCTTAATCCGTTTAACGGAAGAATTAAGGGAAGCCATCAAGGAAGATCGTCTGTTAGAATATAGGGAATCTTTTTTAAAGAACTA
>CARZYU010000050.1:5283-6578 GCA_949113215.1 uncultured Bacilli bacterium
TCATTTCGTCATAAATTATAACGGTGAAGTATATGTCAAAAGAAAGTTTTAAAACATTTGTCCATAATCATCCGGAGTTGTTATCGAAGATTAAGAGTCAAGAAATGACATTTCAAAAGTATTATGAAATTTACGATATGTATGGAGAAGAGGAGAGTGTTTGGAGTCCGTACTTGAATGCTTCCACTTCTTCTAGCACTTCAAAAGATGACTTGGTCAAAATGATAAAATCGCTCGACTTAGAAACCATTCAGAAAGGAATTGGGGGACTACAAAAAGCACTAGGAATCATTCAAGATTTAGGAATTGGTAGTAAAAAAGAGACGAAAGCATACGAACCACGTCCCATGTACCAATATTTTGATGATTAATGAGCATTGAAACACAATTTAAAATTAAAAACAATCCTTATCTCCATCGTTATTTGCGAGAAAACTCTTATTGGTACAAAGAATTGAACCGTGATCCAAGTAAGATCAAAGAAATGGAAGAAGAAATGAAAAAGACTTATAAAATGACAACAGGGGATAAAATCAGTTCGTTTGCGAATGGGATTGAACTAGTAAAAAGTCTCATGGATGTGCTATAATAATCTGGGTGTTAACATGGAAGAAAAAGTAGCAGAACTCATTCAAACGTTGGAAGATAGTACTTTGATGGAAGAATACCTTTTGGCAAAACAAGCAGTGCAAGAAGATCGTACTTTAAGGAAGAAAATTGAAACCTTTCATGAAAATCAGGATTGGTCTTTACGAATAGAAATTATGAAAGATCCAAATTACTTGAAGTATCAAGAAAAAGAAAATGAAATTTACTATTTGACGTTAGAAATTACTAGGCGTTTGAAAGAACTGACAGGAGGACCTAGAAAGCATGAAAATCATTAGTGGTACTTTGAAAGGTAAAACGTTAGAGGGATACCATCTTAAAGGAACGAGACCAACGATGGATCGGGTGAAAGAGTCTTTGTTTGCTATGATTCAAAATCACGTGAAAGATGCAGTATGTCTCGATTTGTTTGCAGGAAGCGGGAATCTAGGGATTGAAGCGCTTAGCAATGGAAGTCAAAAAGTCTTTTTCATTGATCATAGCAAAGAGGCCATTCGTACCATTACGAAAAATATAATGGAGTGTTCTCTTTCTTCAAAGGTCTCTATCGAACGAAAAGATTATGTAACGGCTTTAAATGATTTCGAAAGAGCCGGTCAGAAATTTGATTTGATCTTTTTGGATCCTCCTTATCAGGAAGAGTACATTCCCCTTGCTTTTTCTCATCTAGAACAAGGAGATTTATT
>CARZYU010000050.1:6588-7646 GCA_949113215.1 uncultured Bacilli bacterium
GAATCTGGAGCTTTGGTTGTTTGTGAAGTAGACAATTTATCCTTTCTTCCTTCCGAGACATCACTTTTGCGTTACAAAGAACGTAAGTATGGCGACAAGTATGTGGTTATTTTTCAAAAAGAAGATGCATAAAAGAAGGATATTCGTTATAATATAGATGGTGATAGGATGAAATTAGGAAATCGGGGCTTTGCCATATCGACAATTCTTTATGGGCTGTTACTTTTATTATCGATGGTTCTTCTATTGTTAATTGCAACGATGTCTGGTCGAAACACGAGAGATAGTGACTTCGTTGATCAAGTGAAAAATCAATTAAATGAATGCACCAGAAACGGAACTTGTTAGATCCTTTTCTTTTTTACAAAAAGTTAGCAGATGATATTGACAAGTGCTAAAAGTAGTCCTATACTAATATTAGCACTTGAGAAAAAGGAGTGCCAGGAGGTGGCGAGCGTTGACAAATAGGCAAAACAAAATTTTGAAGTTAATCGTCGAGGAATACATCAAGTTAGCGAAGCCAGTGAGTTCCAATTTAATTTGTAAAACACTGAAGTGTTCCAGTGCAACGGTACGAAGTGAAATGGCTTATTTGGAAGAAGTAGGTTATTTAGAAAAGACCCATACTTCTTCTGGACGAATTCCAAGTGAAAAGGGATACCGCTACTACGTTGATCATCTTTTAGAATTAAAGAAGATGAATGCTGAAGATATGTTGAAACTACAGATTATCTTTCACAATCAACAATTACCACTTTCGGATTGTATTTCGAAAAGCTTACAGTTGATCTCTGATATGACAAGTTATACAACGGTCGTCTTGGGAAGCTCTTCCCATGAAAATTTACTAAAACAAATTGAAGTAGTTCCCCTTGATGAGGAAACCATGATCGTCATCATTGTAACGGACAAGGGACATGTTCAAAACAAAACGATCAAATTGGAAGGGGTTTCCAACGAAGAAATTCGTAAGACCGTTTCTTTGATCAACAACTTGATTGAGGGAACTCCAATTGATGAAGTGAGTACAAAACTAGAGTACGAAATCAAACCGATCA
>CARZYU010000051.1:0-1423 GCA_949113215.1 uncultured Bacilli bacterium
AGGAAAGATAATCGTCAAAGGTCGTTTGAAGCGTATTCTTTTCTCCCAAAGATGGAAGAACTTCGGAAATGTACTCTGTAAAAATATTATTTGGAGAAAAAATTAAAATGTTTTCGCTCGTCAAATGAGGAAGCCGATACAAGAGAAAAGCAATGCGATGAAGTGCCACCGTCGTTTTCCCACTTCCCGCAATTCCTTGTACAATCAAATGATGATCCTCTAAGTTACGAATAACTTTGTTCTGTTCTTGCTGAATGGTATTGACGACATTCTTCATCTTATCGTCAGAACCTTTGGCTAACACATCCTGAAGAACTTCATCGTCGATGTTAAGAGAATTATCAAACACACCCAAAAGACGATTGTTTTCAATTTTATATTGCCTCTTTCTCTTTAGTTCTCCCTTAAAAACACCTCCAGGGGCTTGGTAACTACAAGGCCCCGTCTCATAATCATAAAATAATGAACAAATAGGACTACGCCAATCGTAGAGAATATTATTAAGATTTGAATCCTTCAAATAAGTAAGAGAAATATAAATATTGTAAATCTTCCCTTCCTCATCTTCAAACACAATCGATGCAAAATAGGGTTTGTTTTTGATTTGATTTAATTTTTGAAAATACCGTTGTTTTTGAAGTGTTTTCTCTGCCTCCATCGAGGTAGCCGCCATGACCTGCTTCATTTCACCCTTGTCAAAACTAGAAGCATTCTCCCAAAGCATCTTCTTAAATTCGACTAAGTTATCTTCGTCATTCAAGACGTCTTGTGATAGATCCTCTAGAGTACTCCCTAGTAGTTCTCTCACCTTCTTTAATATTTTTTCTTCTTTTTGAAATTCTGCCTTACTGATTGCCATAAATACCTCCTTATACTTTTCTTTTCTTTCTAAGCAAAGCCAAAAAACCACATTTTCCTTCTATGCGGTAAAGTAATATCAGTGGATTTTTTGCAAACGTCTTTTTGACTATAACATAAAAAGAGAAAAAAGAGCAAGTAGATTAGAAAGAAAAAAATTCAGTTGACAAAAAAGAATGGATCATTGATTCCATTCCTCTAAAACTTTTACAAATTCTTCTTTTAATTCCATAAGGCGTTCTTCCGTTTTTGCTTCAAAGCGAGCGGTAATATTTGGGCCTGTATTGGAACAACGTATGAGAGCCCAACCATCGTCAAACAAAACCTTCACTCCATCAATCAAAAGAAGTTGATAGCCCTTTCCTTCGGCATACTCTTGAATCTTCCCAACTACATCCCATTTCTTTTGATCAGTAGAAGAAAATTTTAATTCTGGTGTAGCATAATACGTTTCTTTTCCCTCTAATAACTCGGGGATCGTTTGAGTAGTCTTCGATAACAATTCAAGAAGACGAAGTCCTGCATAAAGACCACTGTCAAATCCCGGAAAACGATCACGGAAGAA
>CARZYU010000051.1:1490-4959 GCA_949113215.1 uncultured Bacilli bacterium
TAAGGAGTTCCCCCTAAGCGCTTGATATCGTCTTCCAAAGCCTTGGTACATTTGACATCGTAGACAAACAATTTAGGCTCGACGTACTCGATGATACTACGAATGATTAAAATCATGTACACATCACTTGCGATGTAGTTTCCCAAATGATCGACAAATCCTGCACGGTCGCCATCCCCATCGAAAGCAATTCCAAGATCCGCCTTTTCTCTTAAAACCGTTTCTTTTAAGACATCTAAATTCGATTCCACACTTGGATCGGGATGATGGTTTGGAAAGTTGCCATCACTTTCCGAGAAGATGGGAATCACATCGACTGGAAATTGTTCATACAACTCTTTGGCATAAAGCGCCGTCGTTCCATTCCCACAATCAATCACCACTTTGACTCTCCTTGGGCCAAACGAGAGAGAATCATGCATAAGCTTTCTATAATCTTCCTTGATGGAATAAGAAGAAATAGTTCCTTGTCCTTTAGCAAACGCTCCACGAAGTGCTGTTTGATACAATTCTTGAATGGTTTCTCCTTTGATATTGCCAGACTCATCGTAAGCAATCTTAAATCCATTTTCCTCTTTTGGATTATGACTGGCGGTGACCATCATCCCAGAGGGAATTCCAAGTTTGATGGAAGCGTAATAAAACATGGGGGTAGTAACCGTTCCAAGATCTACGACATCCACCCCACAAGAAATGATCCCATCGATTAAACTCTTCGCTAAACTTGGCGAAGAAAGACGATTGTCTTTTCCTACGACACAACGCTTAAAGCCTAAAGAAAGAATCGTTGTTGCAAACGCTTTTCCAATCGTCGTAGCCGTCTCTTCAGTAAGGTCTTTCCCATAAACACCTCTAATATCATAACCTCGAAAAATATAAGGAGAAAGCATTATTTCTTCCCCCTCTTCTTTGTTTCCTTTACTGGTTTTGGAAAAAAGTAAGTCTTCCAAGCAATGAAGGTAACACTGATTGCAATAAATGGAATCACAATGGTCACATTCGTCGCATAATCTTTTCCTGACGTATCAAACAAGTTGAGTAATAGTACAGCAATCGATAAAATAACAATGACGAGAGATCCTATTAAAATCAAAAGACCTGCTTCCTGGTAAACTCTTGTCTGTTCATTTTTGGTATCAACCGTTTCTTCTTTCTTCATCTCATACACTCCTTTACTATACCTTGATTATAGCATCCTTCTATACCTTTTTCAAAGAAAATTACATGGACTTGTCAAAAAAGAAAGGAATGACTCACTTTCCTTTCTTCTTTGCTTTTTCTTTTATCTTTTGAATTTCTGCCAATAATTCTTTTACTTTCTTTAAAGGGTTCACTTTTAACTTTAAGGTAAATTTAGCAGATGGGAAGGCCCTCAACAATCTCGACTTTAACTTCGTTCCCTTTTCCAATGCTGCTCGAACTAGTTTTGTAATTTCTTCTGTATTATCTTTATTCTTTTCCAAAAGTGCTGTACTTTTTCGAATTTGAAACATTGTGTGAAGCGAAATGATCAAATCAAGAAGAAAAATAAACAATAAAATACAAGCAAGAATCATTAAGACTACATGCGGAATCATCGAGAGCAAACGATGGAGAAACGGATTAACCAAAGCAATCAATAAAACTCCAGCTGCTCCAAACATCAGGGAATTGCCAAGACAAACTCTTCCATTTAAATTCCATCTTCGATGCGTATAATCCCACCATCTCGTATGAAATACCTTTTCCAAAAGATATCCCGTCAAGTACTCTAAAACAGAACAAACAACAGCCGATAAAACAAAGAGTACCACAAAGTCTTTTTCATAACGATGAAGAAAGAAAATCATGAGCCAGGCCCCTACTCCATACAAAGGGCAATAAGGACCAATTAAAAATCCTCGATTGAAGACCAATTTTTTCTTATCGATCGATGCCCAGGTGATTTCCGCACACCAACCGAGAAAACTATAAATCAAAAAGAGACAAAACCAAATACAAATTTGATACCACATACTACTTATTCCTTTCTATGCTGTAATAGACATCCCATCTAAAAGAACTGGGACAACTCCAAAACGAACGTCAATTTGTCGCATTTCACTACCGACATCAACGATGCTTTTCAAAAGTTCCCGATAGTTGGTCGTTAAAATGAAATCTTTGATGGCATGTTCTATTTTACCATCTTTCACCAAATAGCCAAGACAAGGTACAGAAATCGTTCCTGACGTAGCATCAATGCCTGAATGAGCTCCATAGATCGACGTGATGTAAATACCATCGTGTAACTCTTTTAGTAACTCTTCCTCATCTTTTGTTCCTTTCTCGATGCATAAATTGCGAACCGAAATACCATCGATGGCATTACCAGTCTTTGGTTTCGAAAGTTGATGTGCCGTTTTCGAATCCGTAAGGATCGTTTCAAACACCCCATTTTTGATTAAGTACTTTTCGTAGGTTTTTGTTCCCTCTAAGTCAAAAGGAGTATATCCTGCCAAAGTGCGATCCGTTGGTTTTTCAAGAAGAGAAAAGTAAGGACTTGACACTTCTTTTTGAAAAGAATCTTGAAAAATCGAAGTTCCATCTTCCATACTAGTACCTGTAAAATAAGAAAGACACGTTGGAAGTAACGTATTGATCGCATCATGCGATAATAATACCGAATAAATTCCTTTCTCTACCTTTTTAGCATTTAATTGATCAAGAGCATTTTGTTTGCATTCCTCCAACAACTTTGGAAAATCAAAATCATTCCTTCCACTCACCCAAGAAGCATAGGAAGAAGCTCTTTTTTCTTCTCCTACTGCTGTCACTTCAAATCCCAAAGAAAAGGTTTCTTTTTGAAACTCTAACGTTGTATGATGAGTATTTTCAATCTTCTTTTTTAAAAATGAGCACTGAAGGATAACATCGATATCTTGAATCTCTTTGGTCTTAGCTTCTTTTATATTTTTTAAATATTCTGTAATCAATGGATCTTCATCGAAGGTTTCTCTTTGAAAATCTTCATCATGAAACACGATATTCTCTGGCAAATCCAAAGGAACACTTGTTTCTTCTAACACAGCTAACTTCATCAAGTGAGGTAATACGGTATCATCCAAAGTAGGTGTCACCATCTTTGCAACTTTACCTTGATGTGATAATACGACTTCATAACGAACATCTTTGGTCCATTGTTTGCTCAATAACGTTTCGTTCTTAAGATGAAGAGTAAACTCTTCTAAGGTTTGTTCAGTGACACTGAGATCCTTGATTCCTTGTTCTATTGTTTGCTTCAAAAACAACTCTTTCATTGTTCTTTCCCTCCAATCATAATGGAAGATAATTTGATCGTTGGTTGTCCTGCGGTAACAGGAATCCAGCCTGACTCTGCTCCACAATAACCAGGTTCCAGCGAAAGATCATCGGAAACCATTTCAATCGATTTTAAAATATCTTTGGCATTCCCAATCAAAGCAACATTTTTGACGTATTCGGCTAGCTT
>CARZYU010000051.1:4969-7608 GCA_949113215.1 uncultured Bacilli bacterium
CTCACGAATCATCCTGGCGCCTGAAATTCCAAAAGTGAAATCTCCTGTCACGGTATTCACACTTCCTCCGCTGATTCCAAAACAATAAAGTCCAAGCGAAATACTTTGAATCATATCTTCTACTTTATCCTTTCCACTTGCTAAGTACGTATTGTTCATACGAGGTACCGGAATGTAAAAATAATCCTTTCTCCGGCAAGATCCCGTCGTAGATTGCCCTGCTTTCTTCCCAAAAAAAGTATCTGCTAAAAATTGTTTTAAAACGCCATTTTGAATCAAAACATTTTTTCTAGTTGGCATTCCTTCATCGTCATAAAACGTTGTCCCATGCAAAGAAGCAAGCGTACCATCGTCGATCAAGGTAACCTTGGAAGAAGCAATTTGTTTGCCAAGAGAATTCCAAAAGACACTGGATTTATCATAAACTCTCTGAATTTCTAAAGGATGCCCACATGCTTCATGAAACACCGTTCCTCCAAAGCCCTTTTCTAAAACGACAGGGAACATTCCACTAGGTCCTTCTTTCGCATCCAGTTACGCCACGGCCCGATCCACGATCTTTTCCACGGCCTGATCCAAGTCAAGTTCTTCCAACATCTCATACCCAATTGCTTTGGATAAAGAAAAGTAATCGCTCACAATCGTATCCTCTTTCTTGGCAAAAGAACGAAATACGAGTGATAACATTGGCCGTTCTTCCGTTCGAAACAATCCATCACTATTTAAAATCGTCACGACTTTACATTCCTCTTTGATGCTTGCTTGAACTTGAAAAATATAGGAAGAGGCTCTTCGAATCTTCGCATCAAGAGTCTTTAAATACTCTCTTTTCGAAGCGTCTTCCACTTCCTCAAAAGGAATCTTTCCCTTTGCTTCTACATAGTGTTCTTCTTCCCAAGTGATTTCCCGCTCTAATTTTTTGGCAAAAGTCTGACTGAGTCGATTGATTGCTTCCATTACTTTATTCTCATTGGGATTGGTAATGGCTGCATAATAAATTTGTCCATCTTTCAAAAGACGAATTCCTAATCCGTCTGTCTTTTCGGAATCAATGGACTCCAATTTTTTATTTTTGAGACAATATTTCTCCGTATTACTTTTTTCCAAATAAAATTCTACGAAATCTGCTCCCAAACGATAAGCCGTTTCCACCCATTTCTTTTCCTGTTCCATTGTTTCCTCCTTAGAAAAACAAAGCGATCGCCAATAAAATAATTCCTATCAATAATCCAAATAAAGTTACCTTTTTTTCTTTCGTATGAGAAATCCGAGGAAGCAACTCTAAAAAACTGATGTAAAAAAGCATTCCAATGGTAATGGATAAAAGAACGCCAAGAGAAAATCCTTCCATTTCAAATGCTGGAATAAAATACAAAAGAGCTCCTCCTAAAAAGGTAGACAAGGATAAGAGAAGAACCCAAAGAAGCGTTTTTCCTCGTTTTTGATTCTTTTGATATAGTGTAGAGGCGATGACCATACCCATTGGAATATTGTGTAATCCCACACCTAAACTGATCATAAGACCTGAAGAAGTAGAAGAAAGACCTGTTGTATAAACTGCCATTCCTTCAATGACATTATGAATGATCAAGGCAATACAAGACATAAGTCCAATATGATGTAAATTATCGTTATCATCTTTTTCCGTGGTAGGATCGTCTTCGTGATCTGGAACAAAATGATCGAGTACTTTTAAAGTGAGAGTTCCAACTAAAACGAAGAGAGCCAAATAACCAATTTGCTTCGTTTCAAAAGCCTCATAAGCTTCTGGTAAGAGGTCAAAGAAAATTAACATCAGCATCACAGAAAAAGCCATTGCAAGAGAGAATGCAATAAATTTCTTAGAATTATGAGCAAAAAAAGGAATGAGTGCTCCTACTAAAATAAACAACCCAAGTCCCAATGTTAAAAATAAACTGAACTGTTCCATTACTAATTTCACCTACTTGATAAGTACCATCGTAATGACAATGATACAAAGTGCGATTCGATACCACATAAAGAGATTAAAATCATGTTTCTTCAAATATTGTAGTAAGAATTTGATGCAAAGAAGTCCCATGAGAAACGATGCTAAGAATCCAACGAGAAAGATCATCAAGTTATCTCCGATTAAAGCAAACGTTCCTTTTTTGAAAAGTTGTAAGACAACGGCTCCTGCGGTAACCGGTGCCGATAAGAAAAACGAAAATTTTGCAGCATCTTCACGATTCAATTTTAAAGCACGTCCTGCAGCAATGGTCGTTCCACTTCTTGAAAAACCAGGAATCAAAGCAAATACTTGGGCACAACCGATCAAAAGAGCATCTTTTAACGACACCTTTGTTAAATCTTTTTCTTGTTTTGAATAACGATCGGCAAGATAGATGATGATTCCCATGATTGCAAGTGCAAGAGCAATTAAAATATAATTCGTTCGAATGACCTTTTCGATTGGTTCTTCAAACAATACGCCAACAATGGCTGCAGGGACAGTAGCAGCCACCAAGTACCAAAGAAGTCTTCCTTCTTTTTCTTTGCAACCTTTTGTAAAACCTTTGGTTATCATCGAGAGAAAATCGTGGAAGAAAAAGAGCAGTATAGCAAGTAGGGTTCCAAAATGAAGTGCAATATCAAAGGTAAGTCCTACGCTTTCACTC
>CARZYU010000052.1:0-207 GCA_949113215.1 uncultured Bacilli bacterium
AGCGCCTAACTTTTAAATTCATATTAATTCCTCTTTTTCTCATCATTTTTTATGGAAGTTTTCACTCTTCCAGCAAAGTTCCTTCTTTAGGATGTTCTAGTATACCTTTTTTGTAATTGTGTTCCTGGTTCCTTCGTTTTGATTTCTATTTGTTCTCCCTCAAATAATTTAGATCCATCTTCATATGTTTTGACATAATGACAATTC
>CARZYU010000052.1:217-3727 GCA_949113215.1 uncultured Bacilli bacterium
AACTTCGCCCCATCTTCTGAAATTGCCGTTCCGAGAACTTTTCCAATCATATAATTGGTTTTATTTTTCTCTTCGATAAAGTCCACAAATTCTGTAGTTAACAATTTTACGGCCATTCCATTTCGATAGGCTTGGTCAATGACGACAGAAATGATGAACAAATCATGTTCCACTCCTTGTTGGTATGGTAGGATATCTTCTGGAATAATGTTATCATCTTGCATTTCATTTCCCTCATACATTTTTCTTTTTAATTCTTTGGAGATAGGAAAGAAGCAAAGATAACCAACTAATTTTAGGTCATCATAAATTAAAAGATAGGAATCCTTATTTTTATGGAAGCGGTTCGATACAGATTCAAAACTTCCTTGCATTTCTTCTTGAATAAAATCATCTTGTAAATGTGTGGTATGTTTTACTTGTAATTCCATTTTTTCCTCCTACACCTTTTTATTTTGATTTTACTTTAGAATTAATTCCAACGATAGAATGATCCATTTGCGAAAAACTTGGCAATGTAACTTTTTCTTTGGTTCTTACTTCATGAAGGCAAAGAAGAAATTCTCGATTCATTTGCAAATTTTTTCTAACCTTTGAAATATAAGAATTAAAGTATTTTCTGTCTTTTTCAGTCATTAAGACTTCGTTTCGATGGCCTAATTCATCATAATAAGTAGAAATGAATGTTTGAACAGAAGATGGTACCAGGGAAAGGCTTATCATGATTTCCTCTGTTTGCCAATTTTCATCATTCTCATAAAAAAGATCATACAGATTTTGATTTGGATTATTTTCCCTATGTTTCTTTAGACCATAAGGAACTCTTTTTCCCTCTTTGATTACCTTTGAAATCACTGCTTCTAAATCTAATCCTAGATTGTTCCATGCTTGATAATATTGATGAATTGTTTTGAGACGACTCGTTAAGACGTTTCGAAATGTTCTTTGTTGATCCAGATTTTCAAATTCTGGAAATCCAATAATCTTTCCATCACTATCGTATTGTGATGGATATTCCCTAAGACAAAGAAGTGCTATTTTCGTTTCCTCTTCCTGATAGTTCCTCACTTTATAATATTCCAAAAGATCGGGAGGATAAAGAAAGAATGCTTCCTCTATCCCAGAAGCCTTTTTCGAAGAATAAATTTTTAAATACTGTTCCATCGTATAGTGATCCAAAGAATCCTTTATTACTTGTATTTCCCCACTTAATGTGGAACCTTCCAGTTTTTCCAAAAAAGTGTGTTTAGAAGGGATGCTATCAATGGAAAGATAATTTTTACATTCTGGTCTGCTCAACTTTCGCAAAGCTTTTGCTTCAATTTGACGGACTCTTTCTCTTGTAATGTGAAGAACCTCTCCAACCTCTTCCAGGGTGTATTCTTTTCCTCCCTCAAAACCAAAACGAAGCAGAAGAATGTTTTGTTCTTCTGAGGTTAAAAGAGTGAGTAATTGTTTTAATCTATGATTGGTATCTTGATCAATCATGGATTCTTCTGGATCGATCGCTTTTTCATCCACTACAAATTCTCCTAACGTTGCATCATCATCTTCCTCCAGTTTAGAATCAAGAGATAAAATAGGGTTCTCGCTCTTTAGTATTTGATCTAATTTTTCAATGGAAATTTCCATTGCTTGTGCTATTTCTTTTCTCGCGGGATTCCGTCCTAAAGTCTGAGCTAAGGAATTTTTCACTTTCTTTACCTTATACATATTTTCATACATTTGTTGCGAAATAGGAATTGTTCTTGATTGCTCTCTTACAAACTTTTGAATAGATTGTTGAATCCATGGAGTCGCATAGGTTGAAAAACGATATCCTAGCTCAGGATTGAATTTTTCCACTGCCTTAATCAAACCTTCGTTTCCTTCTTGAATCAGATCAAGAAGAGAAATACCGCTATTATAATAGTGTTTCGCAATGGACACAACCAAGCGCAAATTATGTTCAATCAATTTTTTATAAGACTCTTTATTTCCTTTTAGAACTTCCCGGGCAAACTTTTTTTCTTCATCCGCAGTCAATAAAGGAAACTTCCCAATTTCCCTTAAATACGATTGGGTAACTGTATCATATTTGCTCGTTTCTACCGTTTCTTCTTGCATTTCGAATTCTTCTAATTCATTTGCCATTTTATCCCTCCTTCCTTATTACCGTTTCTTTTGATAACTCTTTTTCATGGGAAGTGATGTTATATGATCTTCAAACATTCTTTGAACTTTAGGATCGTTCTGGTATCTTTTTAGTTTATCTTTAATTTGTCCAACGCGGCTTGTCGTGATTTGAAATCGCTCTGCCAAATCTCTCTCTGTATGACAAATACCGTCCTTTAATCCTAAAAATAAGATTATTAATTCCTTATCTCGTTCAGAAAAGTGTTCTAACAATCCATATAACATATCATGCTCTACTTTTTTCATATATTCTTCTTCTGGATTTAATTCTTGTGGATGACCAATTAATTCTCCATTTGGTTCCCCCAAGGTAGGAGACAAAGCATCCAGTTCAACCATCGGTGTTATGGTTCTATAAACTTCTTTCACCTTTTTTAGCGATAAGTTTAAGGTCTCTGCTAATTGTTCCTGCGTTGGTCTGTGACCACACTCTAATTGATATTGCATTTCTTTTTTTCTAATTTTCTCAATCAAGATTCCCATTGAATGGGAGTGGGATAGTTTGCTTCTATTCTTTGTTAAAGCATAAGAAATCTGACTTCGAATATAATAGGGAACATACGTTGCAATCCTACAATTTTTAGAGGGGTCCATTTTATCAATTCCCTTCATTAATCCAAGATTTCCTTCCTGAATCAAATCAAGAAATTCCATGGAAGTAATTCCCCGATAATGATGAGTAATGACCCAAAGTACCAATCGTAAATTGGATTCAATTAAACATTTTCGAGCCTCATTATCTCCAGAGGTTTTTCTCTTGACTAATTGTTGTTCCTCTTCTTTGGTTAATAATGGAATTTGGCAAATCTCATCATAGTATTGTTTTGCTAGACCCTGAACTTCCTCTCCTAACGACTCTATACTTTTTTCGATTTCGTAATCGATTTCCCCTTTGACACTCACTTGAATCCCCCTAACACTCTTCTTATATAAGTAGGGCATATTATATCACTTTCTTTCCAAAAAGTAAAGCAAACAAAAGAAAGAAACTAGTTTCCTAATTTCCTCTTTGTTTTTTTTAGCTGATACACCTGAGACGTAATTGCGTCGTTTATTTGTTCCTTCACACCTTCTAAAAGCTCAATTGTTTTTTCAACAGCCTCTTCTCTTGGAAGACCAAGCATTGTTTCAAGAACGATTGGCGCAATTGGTTCCGTTCCTTTTAACAATACCATATCGAGAATAGTCTTCGATAAAATTCCCATGTGAACAGAATATTTACCTTCTTGCTTTAAACTATCCAAATCGATAGTTTCCAAATTAATTTGTTCTCCTGTTTTTGCCTGGTGATAATGAAGAAGAAAAGCACGATTTTGTTTTAAGCACTGTGTTGCA
>CARZYU010000052.1:3737-7584 GCA_949113215.1 uncultured Bacilli bacterium
GATCAACTTTTTTGGCACTCTTCAAATATTCATACCTCTTCTTTTGTGTTTCGGAAGAAGTAGAAAGAAATAAGGAGATTTCTTTTGGGGTCCACCTTTCTTTACTATGATAGAGCCTCTTTATTTCATCAGAGGTTTCTTCATAACTCTTTCTTTTCTTAGGATTGGAGAAGGCTTCTTTTATTTCTTCGACCATTTCTTCTGGATCCATTTTAAGAGAACCTATTTTCTCTATTAATTCCTGATTTCTCTTATGTATTCTAAGAACAAGACCTAAAACCTTCTGCTCTCTTTCTTTCGGCACTTTAGAATGAAGATTTCCCGATTCATCATACACTTCATCATATTGAGATTTTTGTTTCTCATTCATTTCAAATAAAACTAATTTTAGTTCTGTTTCATCTAGCCCTCGTTCTTTTAGATAATCCACAATATTGGAAAAACATTCATTAGAGTTAGTCTTTTTCAAATCAATTTCCATTTTTGAAGCATACATATGAAGCAACAAAGTTCTATTGTTTTCTAATAATGTTGTTACTTGTTTTTGAAAATTTTGCCTTTGAAATGTGTCTGATTTTTTCTTTTGAATATTCCCCTCTTGGTCATAGAATTTGGAATAATTATCTTTTAATAATTCCTTTGCTACTAAAATCTCCTCATAGGACCAATTATTAGGATTTGTTTTACAAAAATCGAAAAAATTCATACGAAGAGCAGTTTTTCCACTTTTTAATACAGGTATCGGAATAGAGTTCTCCCATAGGTTTTGGGCAACATTCCAAGGATCGAATCCCAAACGGTCAAACGATTCAAGGAAAGAGCGATTTTTCTTTAGATTTCTTCTTATGGTATTGCAGAATAATGCCATATATCTGTGATCTTCCCGAGAAGTTTTCTTTCGATTTCCGTTTTCATCATAAAGAATATCATAGGATTCTCTACTCTCATCAGGTAAAAGATTCTTAGCAATATCAAGTTCCTCTTTGGTCCAACCTTCTTTATTTTTCGCAAATAAATCATAAAAAGATTGTCCCTTCCTGCCTCTACGCTTGCCTTGTTTTTTTGTCTCTTTGCTTTCATTATTTGTATCAAGTTTCTTCTTTTGTTTCATGGATGAAGTTTTTAACTCTGTTAGATCGTCATAAACAACTTTACTTTTCTTGGCTTTATTCTCTCCTGATTCCAATTGGTTGGAAGAATTCGGAATACTTTGTTTTGATTGTATCTTTTTTCCCCTTCTCTTCCAAAGGCTCTTTTCTACTGCTTCTTGCCAAAAAGTCTCCGAGACTTCTTCTAGTACCACAGTTTCTCCTGTCTTTTGTTGATAAAACTCTAACATTCGTTTTCTTTGAGTTCGTAGCCTATTTCTCATAGAAACGAAAAGGTTTGCAAAATTCGAATCATGGAAATGAATCGGTGTCTGATTCCAATTTCCCTCTTGATCATAATAACGTTGAAATGCTTCTCGTGATTTCGGACCTAGCAAAGACTGAACACATAAAACTTCCTCTTTTTGAAAGCACTCTGGTTCTGCCTTAAAAGTGTCATAAAAATTCCTCTCATAAATTCTTATGAAGTGTCTATCTTCTTGCAGCTCAGAAGTGGCTCTTCCTTGTTCTTTTAATACTTCAATCAATTTTAAAACATCAATTTCCAAATCATTCCACACTTTTTCATATTCACTGTTTTCTCGTTTTTTATTTAAAACTTTTTTTCGGTTTTCTTGTCGTATGAATTGCAATTTTTCTTGCCTTTGTAGTTTCGCTTTGGAATCTCCTTTACGGTTTTTTTCTAATGGCAATTGAGGTTTTACTCCCTCGCCTTTAAGATAAAAAGTAAACCTTGGCTTGCGGAGTTTTTTCAAAGCTTTGGCCTCGATCTGACGAATTCGTTCTCTCGTAACACCAAAAATTTCTCCTACCTCTTCTAAGGTGCACTCTCTTCCATCGATCAAGCCGAAACGAAGAGTAATAACATCTCGTTCTCTTGGTGTCAAAGCATCTAGTACTAAATCAATTTTTTCTCTCATATCCATTTTTACTGCTTCTTCTTCCGGAGACAAAGCTTTCTCGTCTGGAATGATAGATTCTAATTCGCTATCTTCCTCCTCGCCAATCAAATCATTTAAAGAAGTTGCAGCTTGTGTTCTACTATAAAATCTTCCTAGTTCTTCCTCTTCTATACCAAGTTTTAAGGAAAGTTCTGCTAAGGTAGGAGCCCGGTGCAGTTCATTTTGTAAGAGGCGTTCCACTTTTTGCATGTAACGTTTCTTTTCTAACATGTGAATTGGAATACGTACGGTTCTTGCCTGGTTACCGAGTGATCTTGTAATAGCCTGTCGAATCCACCAAGTAGCATAGGTAGAAAACTTAAATCCTCGTTCTGGATCAAACCTTTCTACTGCTGTTGCTAAGCCTAAGTTTCCTTCTTGGATTAAATCTTCAAAATCAAGTCCTCTATTCATATAACGTCTCGCAATCGAAACAACTAAACGTAGGTTATGCTCTATCATTTTATGATAAGAATTTTGATTTCCTTCTTTTACTTCTCTTGCAAGTTTTAATTCCTCTTCTGGAGATAATAATGGAACCTGTCCTATTTCCTTCAAATACATTTTGACAGGGTCCGATAGATAAAAATCCTTTTCTTCTTCATCCTGCCTATCCTCTGGCTCTTCTTGCTTTGTGAGATATGAATAAATTTTTTCTTCATCTACTGTATCTCTAAACTTTTCAAATTCATCTTTCATTTTTTCTCCACACTCGCTTCTTTATGTTGGAAAATTTTTAAATTGTTTTTATTGTATCATAATCCTATGTTTTTACAAAGAAAAAAGAAGACTAATATTTTAGCACTTCTTTTCATTCATTTAGAATTATCTTATTTTTTTCTTTGGAGCTTTTGCTTGTTCTTCTATAGGAGAAACGCTTTCCTCTAAAAGATAAAAAGCACAGTTAGGTTGACGAAGTTTTGTTAAAGCTTTTCCTTCAATTTGTCGAACTCTTTCTTTTGTAATACCATATTGAATCCCTATTTCATCTAAAGTATATTCTTTTCCATCTTTTAATCCAAAGCGAAGTGATAAAATATCCTGTTCTCTCGGTGTTAAAGTACTTAACACCATTCGCACTTTCTCTTGCATATCAATTCTTATGGCTTCTTCTAGAGGAGAAAGAGCATTTTCATCTACAATGCATGAGCCTATTTCTATTTCTTCACCCGTAGCAATGAGAGTATTTAAGGAAGTTATCAGTTCCTGATGATCGATTAAGTCCCTAACTTTTATCTCCTTCATACCAAGAGCTCTAGCAAGTTCCTTTACGGTTGGCTCTCTATTTAATTGTTTTTGTAATAATGATTGCATCTTTCTTATTTTATATTTTTTTTCAAACACGTGAACGGGAATACGAATCATTCTAGATCTTTCCGATAGGAATCTCGTAATAGCCTGTCGAATCCACCAAACGGCATACGATGAAAAATGGTATCCTAATTCTGGATCAAATTTTTCGACTGCTTTTATTAAACCTTCATTACCTACTTGGATTAATTCCTCAAAATCAATTCCCATATTCACATATCTTTTTGCAATCGGAATGACCAATTGCAAATTATGTTCGATTAACTGATGGTAAGATTCTTGATTTCCTTGTTTTATTTCTCTTGCAATTTTCAATTCTTCTTCTGGCAATAATAGAGGAATTTTGCCAATCTCATCGAAATACATTTTAAGTGCTTTAGAGATGTACTTATCTCCTTTTATTTCATCCCACTTATCTATCGAGTCTTCCTGTAAAAACTCCAAGTAACTTTGTTGTTCATCGAAAGATTCATTCCATTCCTTTTT
>CARZYU010000053.1:0-4988 GCA_949113215.1 uncultured Bacilli bacterium
TTATTTCTATATATATCTATAAATACAGAAAAATATTTTTATATGGTTCTATTTTTCAGTATTGCTATCTTTGCAAATTTATAGTAAAATAGAAATAGAGAAAGAATTCTTTGTTCTTTTAGCTTAGGGTTTATTTTTTTCCAAAGAGGGAGAAATGTTACGAAACGTGGATAGAGCAATTTAAAAATGTAGACATGTAATACACAGAATGAAAAGATATTCAAAAGGTGATTACGACATTTGAGAACATAAGAGAGGTGAATATATAATTATGAAAAATGATTTACAGATAACTACTCACGACTTTTTAATATATCGCGACGATAATAATGATGTTAAAGTAAATGTGTTATTAATTAATAATGACATTTGGTTAACACAAAATTTGATTGCTGAATTATTTGGAGTAGGAAGAAGTACTATAACAGAGCATATCAATAATATTTTAAAGGATGGTGAACTATTAGAAAATAACACCGTCGGAAAAACCGACGTTGATAATTCAAAAAAACCTGTAAAAATATATAATTTAGATATGATTATTGCTGTAGGGTATAGAGTTAATTCCAAAAAAGCAACGCAATTTAGAATATGGGCAACAAAAGTGTTAAAAGAATATCTTATTACTGGTGTTGTTATGGATGATGAAAGATTAAAGAATCCAAATTATATCTTTGGAGAAGACTATTTTGAAAGAACACTAGAAAGAATAAGAAACATTCGATCTAGTGAAAGAAGATTTTATCAGAAAATTACTGATATTTATTCATCTTGTAGTGTTGATTATGATAAAGATTCTGAAATTACAAAGACATTTTTTAAAACTGTGCAGAACAAACTTACGTTTTCTATAACTGGTAACACAGCAGCAGAAATTATTTATAATAGAGTTGATGCTAATAAAGATAATATGGGACTTACGAATTGGACAAGTTCTCCTGATGGCCCTATTTATAAATATGATGTTGATATTGCTAAAAATTATTTATCAGAAAAAGAATTAAAAAACTTAAATAGAATAGTTACGATGTATTTAGATTATGCTGAATTACAAGCAGAAAATCATAATGCAATGACAATGCAAGATTGGGTAGAAAAATTAGATGCATTTTTACAATTTAATGGACAAGAAATTTTGCATAATGCTGGGAGAATTTCTCACAAAGTGGCTCAAGAATTAGCATATAAAGAATATGATAAATTTAAGAAAAAGCAAGATGAATTATTTATATCTGATTTTGATAAATTTATTGAAGATATAAAATTATTAGAGACTACGGGAAATAATAAAGATTAATAAAAAATTGCACTTTTAACAATAATTATATTTAAATATATAATCAAGTTGGAGTGTGATTATATGATTAAATATAATATTGAAGAATTAGCGGAAAAGTTAGAACGTTGTAGAAATGTAAATCTCGATGATGTGAAACTAGAAGATGTAGATGAAATAAGTTCTATAAGAATAGATAGAAGAAAATCTAGTGAAGAAAGAATATTAGATTTTATTATGAAGACAAAAAATCCTTATATATTTAAGGTAAACGGAAAACTAGTTAGAATTAAATTTTCAGAAGACACAGATTTAACTGCTGATGATTGTTTAACTAATGTATTAAAGAATTTATATAAATAATATGAAGGAGGTACAATATGATAATAAATTATTCAGACCAAGAAGTTATTAAAGGAAAGAAATCTATATTTTTAGCAGGTCCAACTCCACGAGGTGAAAATGTTGATTCTTGGAGAACAGGAGCTTGTAAAACTTTAGAACAAATAGGATTTGATGGAGTAGTCTATGTTCCTGAGAATTCTACTTGGAAGCCTAAGGAAGATTATGTTGATCAAGCAATGTGGGAGCGAATTGCTTTAACAAATGCGACAGTAATTTTATTTTGGATACCTAGAAAATTACCAGATATGGCAGCATTTACTACAAATGTTGAATTTGGCTATTGGTTACATAGTGGTAAAGTTATTTATGGAAGACCTAATGATGCTTCTAAGATTAAATATCTTGATTGGCTATATAAATTAGACTATGACAAAAATCCTTATGAAGACTTACAATCGTTATTAGAAGCATCAGTAGAATTAACAAACAATTTATATAATGAGGAATTGAGTGAAATATTAACATTAGAAGAAAGAAAAATTATAAAAAAACTAAGGAAGTGATAATAATGGATGACAATCGACAAAATACGACAAATATAAACTGGTATCCAGGACATATGGCGAAAGCAAGAAGAGAGATGGGGGAGAAGCTTTCGTTAGTGGATCTTGTTTTGGAAGTGGTAGATGCTAGAATGCCTCTTTCTTCTCGCATTGCCGATTTAGAGGAATTATTAAAAGGCAAGATGTGTCTTACGGTTATGACAAAGTATGATCTTTGTGATAAACAAGTGACGGATTCTCTTATGAGTCAATTGGGAAAAGAAGTAGTAGCCGTCGATTTGATGAGTGGTAAGGGAATGGATGTTCTTCTTAAAAAATGCCAGGTGGCACGAAGTGAAATGAATTCCACTCGTAAACAGAAAGGACTCAAAGAAAGAAGCTTACGGGTCATGATTATAGGAGTTCCTAATGCTGGAAAGAGTACACTCATCAATCGCTTGGTTGGAAAGAAAGTAACGAAGACAGGAAATCGTCCTGGAGTGACGACGGGCAATAGTTGGGTTCGTATTCATCAAGATTTAGAACTTTTGGATACGCCTGGAATTCTTTGGCCAAAACTAGACAATCAGGAACAGGCTAAAATTTTAGCAAGTTTCTCTTCGATTCGCGATGAAATTTTAAATACGATGGAGTTAGCAACGTTTGTGTTAAGAAAGTTGGAACAACTTTATCCTAAGTGTTTGGAAGAGCGTTATGGTCTTTCTCTTCCTCTTTCGGATACGTTGGAAGAAGAGTTTGAACTGATTGCGAAAAAACGGGGAGCTTTACAAAAAGGTGGAGTGGCTGATTATGAAAAGGTAGCAGCTATGATTCTTTCGGATTTGAGGGAAGGCCGTTTCGGTCCTATTACGCTTGATCGAATGGATGATTAAGATAAGGTTCATCAAAGACGAACCTTTTTTCTTTTGGATTGACAAAGGAAAGTGAAAAAAGTATAGTAAAGAAAAAGATGGAGGCAATATGAAAAAGAAAAACAGGAAAGAAAATAAATTTGTTCAGTGGTTTGATATGATTTCGAATGGACTAGAGAATGGGGTGACGATTCTTGGAAAGATGACGACCACTTCCGCTGGAAAAAGTATCATCAATATTATGGTGAAAATTTTGACTATTTTAATTTTTACAGCTTTGTTGGAGATTCCTTTTCGTTTGGTACGTGTTTTGGCCAATGTATTATTTTCATGGAATCCATCGACGATTACTTATTTTTTAGGTCGTTATTTTGATATCTTTTGTAGGTATAGTTACTTGGTAATGGCGGTTGTTTTGATTGTTTTTTTGATTCATCGTTTGATCTTAAAAGATCACAGCAAAGAAGATTTATCCAAAGAAGTTTTAACCCCCGTTTGGAAGTTTCTTCTTTCGGTTCTTAAAGTGTTATCCATTCCGCTTGGATTACTTTTGATGGTACTTCTCTTTTGCTTTATTCTCATGGTCGTAGGAGTTTTCGTTCACATCTATTCCATTGGCTTGTTTGTCGTGCTTCTTGGTCTTTTACTTATGATTTTTTCCCTATTGTGGTTTTGTAAGGAGGAAGCGTGATGAAAAAGAAACTAGTGATGTTATTGAGTGGTCTTTTTCTGTTCTTTTTTGGAATTAGTATTTTCTCTTTGGAAATGATGAGTTTTACTTATCAAAATCAAGCCCCAGAGAATCAAAAGAAGACAACGGTTGATACGACTGAGTATGTATTATCCGAAGATTCTTTTTATGAATTTGTATCGCAAAATTGTTACATCGAATTAAAAGAAAACAATGAAATTCAAGATAAAATCATTGTTCATGCTTCGTATCAAGAAGAATTTGGTACATTGCAATCTTATAGTAGTGATGCAGAAAGTTTTGGAAGAAGCGGTAAAAGAATGATGTATTCTTTCGTGAAACGAGATTATTTTAACGTGGTCGCCTCACTATCGTCTTTCTTGATTGAGGACCTAAAAGAGAGAACGTTCCACAATTATAGCCAGATGGTTTATCCAACGATTGTCGTTGAAGTAAACAAAGAACAGATGAAGTTGATCAGTGTCAGCGGACGTGATATCGATTTAGATGATGTTTTGATTGAGAGTGAATTTTATGCTTGAAGTAATCGACAATCATCAATACGAAAGAGAACTTAGAGAGAAGGGGATTACCCTCATCGCGGGAGTAGATGAAGTGGGAAGAGGCCCTTTGGTGGGCCCTGTTGTCGCTGCTTGTGTCATCTTACCAGAAACGTTTGATTTGCCAGGTCTTACCGATTCAAAAAAACTATCCGAAAAGAAACGGGAAGCATTATATCCTTTGATTAAGGAACAAGCGATCAGTTATGGCATTGGAATCGTTGGTCCTTCTGTGATCGATGAAGTGAATATTTATGAGGCAACGAAGTTGGCCATGAAAGAAGCCATTCAAAACTGTGAAATTACTCCAGAGCATGTTTTGATTGATGCGATGAAGTTAGAGTTAGATATGCCTTCTACTTCCATCATCAAAGGAGATCTTAAAAGTATTACGATTTCAGCAGCGAGTGTTTTAGCGAAAGTAACTCGTGATCGTATGCTTTTGGAAATGGATCTTGTTCACCCAGAATACGATTTCAAGCACAACAAGGGATATCCCACCAAGAAACATTTGGAAGCAATTGAAAAGTATGGTGTTTTGACAGAGCATCGTCGAAGCTTTGGACCGGTGGCAGATTATCTAGCGAAGGAGAACGAAGAAAAAAATTTCTAAATTTTTGTTTCCTGCATATAGAATATTACTATAATATATTTGACAAAACAAAATGATGTGTGTATAAGTTTGTAGAGGACGTGATGATA
>CARZYU010000053.1:4998-6228 GCA_949113215.1 uncultured Bacilli bacterium
GTCTCCAAGTAAGAGTAAGACGATTGAAAAGTATTTGGGGAATGACTATAAAGTCGTATCGAGCAAAGGACATATTCGTGATTTGGCTACTTCTGGGAAGTATGGATTAGGGGTCGATATTGAAAATGGGTTTGCTCCTAGCTATGTTCCGATCAGTGGAAAGAAAAAGTTGATTACGGAATTGAAGCACGAGGTGAAAGCTGCCGATTCGGTTATTTTAGCAACCGACCCTGACCGTGAAGGAGAGGCGATCTCTTGGCATTTAAAGGATGCACTCGGAATCAAGGATAACAATTATGAACGAGTATTATTCCATGAAATTACGAAAGATAAGGTCATCGATGCCATTCATCATCCAACGAAGATCGACGATGATTTGGTAAAGAGTCAAGAGACGAGAAGAATCTTAGATCGTATCATTGGTTTTCGTCTATCGAAGTTGTTACAAAGTAAAACGGGAGCCAAAAGTGCAGGAAGGGTTCAAAGTGTTGCTCTTAAGTTGATTGTTGATCGGGAACGGGAAATTGCGGCTTTCTTACCAGAAGAGTATTGGTCGCTGGAAGCTATTTTCGAAGATTTTACTGCGGAACTTGCCAAATATCGAGGAGAAGAAATCAAACTTCATAACGAAGAGGAAGCCAAAAAGGTATTAGAAGCTCTTACGAAAGACTATATCGTTCGGGAAGTGGAACAGAAGGATCGAAGTAAGAAATCACGGGCTCCTTTTATTACGAGTACCCTTCAACAGGAAGCTTCGACGAAGCTCGGATTTTCTGCTAAGAAAACGATGAGTCTTGCACAGAAGTTATACGAAGGAATCGATTTAAAAAATGAAACGGTTGGTCTCATTACTTATATGCGTACCGATTCCATTCGTCTTTCGGATGAATACGTAGGAAGTTGTTACCATTACATCGAAGAACAGTATGGAAAAGAGTACATTGGTTACCAAAAGAAAAGCAAAAAGACAGAGAATGTGCAAGATGCGCATGAAGCAATTCGTCCTACGAGTGTTTTAAGAACCCCAGAGGCAGTGAAACCATTTTTATCGAGTGATGAATATAAACTTTATCGGATGATTTATTACCGGGCGATGGCTAGTATTATGGCCGATGCCAAAGTAAAACAGACGACACTTTGGCTCGACAATGCGGATTATTCTTTTAAGGCAACAGGGCAAGTCTTAATGTTTCCTGGTTACTTGAAGGTCTATCAGGATTATGAAAGCAG
>CARZYU010000053.1:6330-7266 GCA_949113215.1 uncultured Bacilli bacterium
GACTTCTCTTACCTCCTTGGAAGAAAAAATTGAACAACATTTTACGAAGCCACCAAGTCGATATACCGAAGCCAAACTCATCAAAGAGATGGAGGAACTTGGGATTGGAAGACCGAGTACTTATGCGAAAATTATCGATACGTTGAAGGAACGTAGCTATGTACTTGTCGAAGAGAAAAAGTTTGTACCTACAGAAATGGGAATGGAAACGACGGATAAATTACAGGAATTCTTTGCTGATTTGATCAACGTAACTTATACAGCGGGAATGGAAACGGATTTGGACGAAGTTGCTGAAGGAAATAAGATTTGGAATCAAGTGTTAAGTGATTTCTATGTCTTGTTTGAACCACGAGTAAAAAATGCTTTTGAAGAAATGGAAAAGAAGGCACCAGAAGAAACGGGAGAAGCATGTCCTGAGTGTGGAAGTCCTTTGGTAAAACGAAAAGGAAAATATGGAGAATTCGTTGCTTGTAGTAATTATCCAACTTGTAAGTATGTTAAAAAAGAGCCAAAAGAAATGAAAGAAATTATGAAATGTCCAAAATGCGATGGTATGGTGATCGAAAAGAAGACGAGAAAAGGGAAAGTATTCTATGGTTGTAACCATTATCCCAGTTGTGATTTCGCTTCTTGGGACGAACCAGTAGAAGGGACTTGTCCAAAGTGTGGGACCTATCTCGTTCTGAAAAATAAACAAGTGAAATGTGCTTCTTGTGACTATGTAAAGGAAGAGGCAAATTAAAAAAACGATTGGAAGAAAACCAATCGTTTTTTCTTCTTCATAATATGTTATAATAAATAGTAGAGGTGAAGTAATATGCAAAAACCAAATAAAGGGTATTGGTGCATTGGATTAGCAGTAGGAGTTATCGTTCTATTTTGGATGGGAATCAGCTTTTTTGGTTACTTAGGAAGAGAATTATTTAAAAGCAT
>CARZYU010000054.1 GCA_949113215.1 uncultured Bacilli bacterium
TCCAACTTGACGAGCAAGTAAGATATGTTCACGAGTTTGTGCCATAGGTCCATCAGTAGCAGCAATAACTAAGATTGCTCCATCCATTTGAGCAGCACCAGTAATCATGTTTTTAACATAGTCAGCATGTCCTGGACAGTCTACGTGAGCGTAGTGACGCTTCTCTGTTTGATACTCAATATGAGCTGTGTTGATCGTGATTCCACGTTCTCTTTCTTCTGGAGCTTTATCGATACTATCGTAAGCTGCGAAATCAGCCCAAGATGGATTAATGTCATGTAATACTTTTGTAATAGCAGCAGTAGTGGTAGTTTTACCATGGTCTACGTGTCCGATCGTACCAATGTTTACGTGTTCTTTTGAACGATCAAATTTTTCTTTTGCCATTTTTCTTTTCCTCCTTTTGTATTTACAACATCTATTTTATCGAACAATTGAATAATTTTCAACTGTTTGATATCTTTTTATCAAATTAGACGGTTTAATTTCCGCTCTTCTTGATGATTTCTTCTGCAATGCTCTTTGGAACTTCTTCATAATGATCAAATTCCATAATGAATGTTCCACGTCCTTGTGTATTGGAACGTAAGTTAGTAGCATAACCAAACATCTCAGAAAGTGGAACCATAACATTTAAAGCAATTGCGTTTCCGCGAGATTCTTGTCCGAGTGGTTTTCCACGACGTCCTGTCAAATCTCCCATAACGTTACCAAAATATTCTTCTGGTACTACAACGCTCACTTTCATAATAGGTTCCAACAATACTGGATTACACTTGTTCTTCATTTCTTTGACTGCTAAACTAGCTGCCACTTTGAAGGACATTTCATTTGAGTCGACATCATGGTAAGATCCATCATGAAGTGTCGCTTTGATATCGATCATAGGGTAACCTGCAAGTACACCTGTTTGCATAGCTTCTTGTAATCCTTTATCGACAACAGGAATGTATTCACGTGGAACGACACCACCAACAACCTCATCAACAAATTCATAACCCTTATCTGTATTTGGCTCAAACTTAACCCAAACGTGTCCGTATTGTCCACGTCCACCAGATTGTTTAATGTACTTACCTTCACAATCACCCATCTGTTTGATCGTTTCGCGATAAGCAACTTGTGGACGACCAACGTTTGCTTCCACGTTGAATTCTCTCTTCATACGGTCAACCAAGACATCCAAATGAAGTTCTCCCATACCAGCGATAACTGTTTGACCAGTTTCGTGATCAGTATGAACTTTGAACGTTGGATCTTCTTCAGCCAACTTTTGAAGTGCCAAAGCCATCTTATCTTGGTCTGCTTTTGTCTTAGGCTCTACAGCAAGTTCAATAACTGGCTCAGGAACCACTAAACTTTCCAAAATAATAGGTTTCTTTTCATCACAGAGAGTATCTCCCGTTGTTGTATTTTTAAGTCCAACAGCGGCAGCAATATCTCCAGTATAAACATCTGTAATTTCAGTACGATGATTGGCATGCATCTGTAAGATACGACCAATTCTTTCCTTAGAATCCTTTGTTGAATTCAACGTATAAGAACCACTCGTCAAATGTCCTGAATAAACACGGAAGAAAGTCAAACGTCCCACAAATGGATCCGTCATAACCTTAAATGCCAAAGCAGCAAATGGTTGATTATCATCTGGATGACGCTCTTCTTCTTGTCCATCCAAATTAACTCCTTTGATCGATGGAATATCAAGTGGACTTGGCAAATAATCGATTACCGCATCCAAAAGCGGCTTAATTCCTTTGTTTCCAAGAGCAGTACCACACATCACTGGGAAGAATTCTACTTTTAAAGTTCCTGTACGAATTGCCTTCTTTAACATATCGACAGAAATTTCTTCTCCCTCTAAGTATTTTTCCATCATTTCATCGTCGAATTCAGCAACTGCTTCGATTAACTCATTTCGTCTATTTTCAGCTTCTGCTTTCAATTCTTCTGGAATTTCGATTTCTTTGGCTTCTTCTTCTGGTTTACCATCGTATTCATAAGCTTTCATGGTAACCAAATCAATGGTTCCACGGAACGTGTCCTCTGCTCCAATTGGTAATTCAATTGGTTTCGCATTGACTCCCAAACGATCTTTAATGGTTTTTAAACTGTATTCGAAATCAGCTCCCATCTTATCCATCTTATTCGCAAAGATAATACGAGGAACCAGGAAATCGGTTGCTTGTCTCCAAACAGTTTCGGTTTGAGGCTCTACTCCTGCTTGCGCATCAATTAGAGCAACTGCACCATCTAGTACTCTCAAACTACGACTAACTTCCACTGTGAAGTCGACGTGTCCTGGAGTATCGATGATATTGTAACGATATCCCTTCCAATGAGCTGTTGTAGCAGCAGAGGTAATCGTAATACCACGTTCTTGTTCTTGGGCCATCCAGTCCATTTGAGATTCTCCATCATGAGTTTCTCCAATTTTATGAATTTTACCCGTATGATACAAAATACGTTCGGTCGTAGTTGTTTTTCCGGCATCAATATGTGCCATAATACCAATATTTCTTGTCTTTTCTAAAGACGTATCTCTTGCCATATATTAATCCCTTTCCTACCAACGATAATGTGCGAAAGCTTTATTTGCTTCAGCCATTCTATGAGTATCTTCACGTTTCTTAACAGCAGCTCCTGTTCCATTTGCTGCATCCATAATTTCATTCGCTAAATTAATAGCCATACCATTTCCACCACGTTCTCTTGAATACTTCACTAACCAACGTAATCCTAAAGCTTGGCTTCTTGCTGGACTAACTTCAATTGGTACTTGGTAGTTAGATCCACCTACGCGGCGAGACTTTACTTCAAGTAATGGTTTGATATTTTCTAAAGCTTCCGTAAATACTTCCTGTGGTTCTTTTCCAGTCTTTTCTCTTACGATATCGAAAGCTTCATAAACAATTGTCTGTGCTTTTCCTTTTTTACCATCCAACATGATCGTATTGACTAATTTTGTAATGATCTTTGACTTATAAATTGGATCTGGTAAAACATCTCTTTTGACTGCACGTCTTTTACGCATAATTATTTCCTCCCTTCAGAATTTTACTTTTTTGGTTTCTTAGCTCCGTATTTACTACGGCCTTGTTGTCTATCTTTTACTCCAGCAGTATCTAATGTACCACGAATAATGTGATAACGAACACCGATCAAGTCCTTAACACGTCCACCACGAATTAATACCACGCTGTGCTCTTGTAAGTTGTGTCCGATTCCAGGAATATAAGTATCTACTTCTTTTCCATTGCTCAAACGAACACGAGCGTATTTACGAAGTGCTGAGTTTGGCTTCTTTGGTGTCTTCGTACCAACACGAGTACATACTCCACGTTTTTGCGGAGAGTTTTGACTGGTTTGTTTTCTTTGAATCGTATTGATTCCAACTCCCAATACTGGTGCCTTACTTTTTCTTACTTTGTTCTTTCTGTTTTTTCTTACCAACTGATTGATTGTAGGCATATAGAATAAGTCTCCTTTCTTTACACATATCCAGGTGTATCATTTTACCCCTTAAATAAAATTCTGCCCACGGCAAAACTCATTTAATTAGCAAACTTACTATATCATTATGTTATGTATAAGTCAACAAAAAATTCACAGGATTGCTTATTTGGTAGAGGTTTCGATTTGGTTTTGTTCCAGATAATCCTGTTTTAACTTATTTTGATTTGTAACAATAGAATCACCTAAGTTTCTTTCAATATCCTCTCTAGCCACTTTTGCAGCATGACCTCCCAATCGAGCAATTTTTCTATTTTCTTCTAACCCTTGTGGCTTACGCTTTATCACTAATCTCCTCGTTGTCTCTTCAGATAAATCCGTTAAAATCATTTCCAAACGATCCATATGATCTCGCAGTGATTCGTTATGGAGCCCTTTGTATTGCTTATATTCTTTCGCTGTCATAGAAGACCACTCTCGATAAATCTCATTTGTAAGAATTGCATATTCTTTTTCTTCCTTCACACCATTTTCTCTCCAAATATCCGTTAATGATTTTCGATCTTGAATTTCCCTTAAACGTCTTAGAATCCACTCTTCGTCATATCCCTTTTCTCGATACATTTCGATGGATCTTTCTATGGCAAGAGATGGATCAAACGTTTCATCAATACGTTCTTTTCCTAAATGAGCCAACCATTGCTTGATTGGTTCTGCATTCTTACTTGGAATCGATTCAATGATACGAAATATTCCTTCAATATCAACTACATCTGTTTTATAGTATTTTCCATCCGATGATTTCAATTTCAGTCGGTCACAATTTGTGACCAACTCATTTCCTTCTTCTTTAAGTCTTCCCTTCAAAACATTCCAGTAATGCCTAGGATCTTTACTATCTGTTAAGATTCTAACTATGTCTACTACACTAATGTAATACTTTTCAGCTTCTCTATCCCACACTGCTCGAATCGTTTCGTCTTTAAAAATTTTGTTGATAAGATGCATTTTTTCTTGGTTCATTTTCTATCTCCCTTCCTTTGTATTATAGTGAAAAAGTTCTGAAAAAAAAGAAGATAACTTTATTTGTAACCAAACAAAAAAATCACAGGATTTTCTCTTATCCTATGACCTTTTTACTAGTATGGTCTCGTTGCAGCACTAGCATAAATACCACTAAGCACTGCTACCACAACAGCAATAACAAGAACTAACACTAAAATGCAGAAGTAAGAACGTGCAAAGTTTTTTAAATTAACGTTACTGGTCCCTCCTAATGCAAATACCAACAAGAAAATAAAACCAATGACAGGAATCATAAATAAGATCTGATATCCAAAATAACCCCATGGAGAAATTGGCTTATACTCTTGTGGTATGTTCGACAAGTTGTTTTGCATACCTCTATTCTCTCACCTTTCTGATTTTATTATATTCTTTCTTCCAAATCATGTCAAAAAAATAGAACTTAATGTTCTATCGATTTAAAGTGTTGGTACTTGGAACTGGCAAATGTTCATTTCCTCCAATTCCCATCGTGGAAGATAGAATAGCCACAATGATAATGGCTAGGAAGAACACGACTAAGAATGCCAGCATTGCAACTAATCCCCATCCCTTTTCATTGAGTCTCATATCCTCTCACCTCGATCTATTACTATTATATCACGTCTAGAATTTCAATATCAAAATCTTTCGTCTTTTCAAAATAATGAAGAACGTCAGGCCAACAATAAATCCTATAAATGTTGGAACATTCTATCTTTCTATTGTGTAAGGCATCAAAACAAAGAACAGGAATATGCTTACTGATTTCTAAAACATTCTTATCCTTATCTTCAATCATCAAATCAATATTATTTTCCAAACAAGTATCAATTTTCGATTGACTTCCAGTTAAAATCTCGTCGTATTCAATCCCGTTTTTCTTTAACCATTCTTCGGTATATTCATCCATCTTACGAATGGTTTCTGCCGCAAAAGGACGAACTGGAATATTCTTTACCAAATCGATCATATTTGGGATCCAAAAACGATCTCGCTCTACTTCTGTTAAACCAAATACATCGCGGAGGAAATAGGCACTCATATCTCTTTCCCTTTGAATATGATGATCAAGACAAAACTTGGAACCATAGGCAATATGCCAATCACTAATATTATTTAAAACGCCATCCACGTCTACTCCAACTCTCATATACTTCCCCTTCTATCCTCTATAAAGATAACGAAAAAACAAAGAAAAGTAAAGAAAAGCCAATCAAGATTTACTTGATTGGCATTAAATTGTGTATAGTTCTTCTAAAATATTCACATCGTCGTTGATCATGGGAATCAACTCACCTTGATATTTCGAATTTAATTTTTCAAATTTAGAAACAAAATCTTCATAAGAAAACAAAAACAGATCAAGATAATTTTCTAAAATATCTTCTAAAAACTCTACTCCTTCACTCTCTAAAAATAAAACAATGTTTTCGAAATTTTGCTTATCTATATCCCTTAATACACTATCCTCATATTTATTAAGGATGTTTTGTAAATTGTCCATGTCCTTCTCCTTTATCAGAATATTCTCTCATTATAAAGGCCATATCAATTCCATATTTTTTCTTCCTTTGACTTGAAGTACTATTAATAATAGGATTTAACTTCCTAACTACTTTTCCTCTATTTTGAGTCTCTACTAAAAAAGGAATACCATTGTCTATCATATACTGAAACAAGATTTCTTGCTTTCGATAATCCTGTCTTAGAGCACGAATCGATATAAATCCATCAAGATGATACTTTTGAAACAAAGAAACATTCCCTAAAATATTTTCCCTTTTCATAGTAAATATTGTCGAAGTCAATAGCTGCGGATATTGTTCCCAACAAGATAATGATAATTTTGTTTCAATTTCCTTAGGATTGCTGTACCAAATACCTGAAGTTAACAACGATTGAAACTTTGGATCGTCCCAATACCTCAAAAACAAGATTGTTTCTACTTCTTTTGAATTACTATTCCAAATATTCGAAGTCAACAATGGTTGGAACTTCGGATCGTCCCAGTAGTTCAGAGAAAGAATTGCTTCGATTTCTTTTGAATTGCTTTTCCAAATATTCG
Organism: uncultured Bacilli bacterium; assembly: GCA_949113215.1. Lineage (GTDB taxonomy): Bacteria > Bacillota_I > Bacilli_A > RF39 > UBA660 > CARZYU01. The sequence goes on from CARZYU010000054.1 coordinate 6,566, forward strand.
AAGTCAATAGTGGTTGGAATTTTGGATCGTCCCAATATTTCAGAGAAAGAATTGCTTCTACTTCTTTAGGATTGCTTTGCCAAATATTTGAAGTTAATAGTGATTGAAATTTTGGATCGTCCCAATATTTTAAAGACAAAATAGTTTCCACTTCTTTTGAGTTACTTTGCCAAACATTTGAAGTTAATAGTGATTGAAATTTTGGATCGTCCCAATATTTTAAAGACAAAATAGTTTCCACTTCTTTTGAGTTACTTTGCCAAACATTTGAAGTCAACAATGATTGGAACTTCGGATCATCCCAGCATTTCAAAGAGAGAATGGATTCTATTTCTTTTGAACTACTAGACCAAACACTTGAAGTCAATAGTGGTTGGAACTTGGGATCGTCCCAATACTCCATAGAAAGAATCGCTTCGATTTCTTTTGAATTACTGT
>CARZYU010000055.1:0-1211 GCA_949113215.1 uncultured Bacilli bacterium
TGTTCTTGCTTCCTTAGTCGAACAAAAAGTGACTCGTTTGGACTTTCCTTTCCTTGGGAGGTAGCACCTTACCAAGTGAATATCATTTTGATCAACGACCAAGAGGAAATACAGGTAAAACTTGCGAACCATCTCTATGAAACGTTAAAAGAGATGGGAATCGATGTCTTGTTAGACGACCGTAATGTTCGTCCAGGAGTTAAGTTCAACGACAACGACTTGATTGGAATTCCTGTTCGTCTTACCGTTGGAAAGTTGGCAGGCAATGGACAAGTGGAGTACAAGCGAAGAGAAGAGACGGATGTTTCGATCCTTTCCGTCGAAGAAGCCATCGCGCAAATAAAATCGTTATCTTAAGATAACGATTTTTTTTAGGACTTTAAAAATTCTAAAATAATTTCATTTACCAAATAGGCTTTTTCCAAATAACTAAAGTGTGTGGCCTTTTCTAAGATGACAAGTCCAGAATCTTTGATTTCTTTGTTCATTTTGATTCCGTCTTTCAACGGAGTATCGATATCCTGTTGTCCCCAAATCAGTAACGTTTCCGAACGAATTTGTTTTAAATAGAGAGTGAGATCCTCGTTGACAATGTTTCGAAACGTTTCTCTCTCGTTTGGTTTTAAGATAGCATAATCTTTGGAACCAAATAACTGAATGAGCCGATTGTAATGCTTGCTCTTATCGGAGAAAGGGAGAATCTTAACCATCTTTTTCAAGAACTTATAAGTCCATTTTTTGATCCAGGATCCGAACGTTTTCCTTGGTTTGATTCCTGCACTGTCCATTAAAATGATTTTAGGGACTTTCTTTTGATAGTAACCACACATTGTAATGACAATTCTTCCTCCGAACGAGTGACCAATTAGAATAGGGTGCCAGATTTGGAGTTCATTTAGAAAATCGATGATTAAGTTCGTATAGTCATAGATGGTAAGACTTCTCGTAGGAAATTCCGTATTTCCAAAACCAGGATAGTCGACAATGTAGACGGTATACTCTTTTTCGAGGACACGGATCATGGGATAAAATGTCTTTCTTGTTTCTCCCCAACCAGGTAAAATGACGATAGTTTCTTTCCCACCACCGAATTTTTCATAATAAAGATTGATATCATTTAATTTTAAATACATATCTTTCACCTATGATACTATATGTGAACGTTTTCATTTCGACACCCATTTGACAAAGAGTGTCAAAATACTTGTATG
>CARZYU010000055.1:1221-4730 GCA_949113215.1 uncultured Bacilli bacterium
ATAAAAATGAGAAGCCATGGTATACTATAAGTGTCTAGAGGATACGAAATCACGAATGTATAAAACCGACTAAAGTGACGATAAGGGAGCTTTGAATTGATTGCTTGTGTTGAATACCTATTTTGAGTAGGGATCCTGATGGCAATCTAGAAGCACCCACCTGTGTAAGAGCAGGTTTTATCGTTGTCGTGAACGTTCCTTTGGACGTTTTTATTTGCTTTTTTCTAGGAATCATTATATAATAATTATCCTTTGATAAGGAGATGAGAAGATGTTAGTATTGCCGTTATTAGTACCTAATCAAGGATCGTCAGAGACCATTATGAATGCTGTTGTAACGTTAAAAAAAGAACAAGTGAGCGTTCCTTTTGCAACTTCAAAGAGTTCCATTGTTGTAAACGACCGTAAATTGGATTTGGAAGAAAAGACCTATGATCAAAAAAGTCTCCTTTCGTTTGTCCAAGCAGGAATTCCTCCCAAAAGCAATTATTATTATGTAACCGATCGGTTTATAAAACCACATGTCTATCGTCTCATTTATCCTAAGAAGACAAATTACGAGCCATTCGAAGAACTTTACAGTTTGGCACTCTTAGATCTTTGCAAACAAAAAGAAGAAATCGATGGGCGTAGATTATCTTTTGCTTCTTTAGGAATCGATGCTTCTAAGCTTCATAAAGAAGTTGACTATTGGAAAAAAAGAGCGAAGGAAGTAGAAAACCCAGAGACACTTCTAAGAGAAATTAGAGAATCGGAAGACGCTTATTTACTAGAATTTTCCTCTTTTTTATCTCAATTTGAAGTAATGGTAAAAAAAGAGGCAACCATTGATTTAAAAAAATATCGAGAGGTAGCAGATTCCTTTCAAGAACTTCATTGGAAGAAATTAGATCCCTTTTTTGGTTACGAGGAGATTGCGAAGACCAATACGGCTATTTATCACGACTTATCACGTTTCCATAAATTATTGACGGGTTCTTCTCTGAAGCTGATATCGCTTCCTTCCTACGAACGAGAAAGAGAAAATCGTTATGTGAAGACGGCAAAAGAGGTGGCCTAATGCTATCGCGATTGGAATTATTGATTGGAAAAGAAAACTTAGAGATCTTAAAGAATAGTAGTGTTTTAATTGTTGGCCTTGGCGGTGTTGGTGGCTATGTGGTAGAATCACTTGCAAGAAGTGGAGTAGGAACCTTTCATTTAGTAGATTATGACGTAGTTGATTTATCCAATTGCAATCGCCAGTTGATTGCTACGAATGAGACCATTGGTAGAAAAAAGACAGAACTTTGGAAAGAGAGAATTCAAGCGATCAATCCAAATACAAACGTGATGTTATATGATGCTTTTTATGACTTGGAACTGGAAAAACAAATTTTTCAACATAAGATTGATTTCATTATCGATGCTTGCGATACCGTCAAAGCCAAACAGCAATTGATTCTGTATGGTATTTCCCATCAAATACCGGTTCTTTCCTGTATGGGAACGGGAAATCGTATGGATCCAACTCAGCTAGAAATCATGGAACTTTCTAGTACGAAAAATGATCCCTTGGCTAAAATCATGAGAAAGTGGAAAAAGGATACTATGATCAAACAAAAAATCATGGTCTTATCTTCCAAGGAGGTTCCAAAAAAGTTAGAAGGTAGAATCATTGGTTCTTCTTCTTTCGTTCCAGGAACAGCTGGACTTATGATGGCAAGTTATGTTTTAAAACAATTAATAGAATCCAAACAAAAAGACCAGTGATGGTCTTTTTAAAGTGCCCGGTATAACCCAACTACTTTACCCAAAATGGTAACATTAGGAAGAATAATCGGTTCCATATAATCGTTTTCTGGTTGCAAACGAATATGATCTTTTTCTTTGTAGAATGTTTTAACAGTCACTTTGTTATCTTCTGTCATAGCTACTACAGTGTCACCATTGTTCGCTGTATTCTTTCGTTCCACAATGATGATGTCTCCATCGTAAATACCGACATTGATCATACTTTCTCCACTGACTCTGAGAGTAAAGACTTGTTTCTTACTGGGAATGAGAGTGGCTGGTAATGAGAAATATTCATCTGGCATTTCAATCGCTTCAATCGGATTTCCAGCCGTCACTTTACCAAGAAGGGGAACTTCGACAACACTATCATCCTTTTGTAAGTATTCGTTTGGAACCAATAGTTCAATGGTTCTATTCTTTCCATTTCCTTTTTTGATATATCCCTTTTCCTCTAACTTTTTCAAATGAAAGAAAATGGTGGCTGGAGAATGTAAATCCTCGATTGCTCCAATTTCTCTTACGGTTGGGGGATATCCATTATCCGCAATAAATTTTTTCATCGTTTCTAAGATGGAAATTTGACGATTTGTAAGTTTTTCCATGTTACTTCCTCCCTTATAATTAGAGTTTAACATGACGAGTGTCAATTGTCAAACAAATGTTTCAAAACAGATTGACACGAACAAATGTATGAGATAAGATGGAAGAGTAAAAAGAAAGGAGAGATTACGATGAACGAAAAAATGAAGAATGGAGTTTTATTTTTAACGGTATGCGTGATGAGCGCAATCTTTGCCTGGTTTTCTGTTGAGAGAATAGAAAGTTTGGAAGTACAAGAAGATTTGAGAAATCAAAACAGTAGCATTGCCTTAAAGATGAAATAAGAGAAGAATGTTCCAAGAAATCATGGTATAATAACATCAGGTGAAGTGTATGAAAAAAATAATCTTGGTAGACGGAAACAATTTGTTATTTCGAAGTTATTATGCAACAGCATACAGCGGAATTATCATGCGAAACAAAGAGGGGTTTCCAACGAATGCTCTGTATGGTTTTATCAGCATGATGAATAAAATCATTGCTGAAGAACAACCATCTTATATCATGGTAGCATTTGATCGTGGGAAGACATTTCGCCATGAACAGTTCGATTGGTATAAAGATGGGCGAAAAGATACTCCAGATGATTTGAAATTACAATTCCCAAAGGCCAAAGAGTTACTCGCTACTTTGGGAATTGAACATTTTGATATCGATCGTTACGAAGCGGATGATATTATCGGAACCTTAGCAAAAGAAGTAGATGAAACGGAAGATTTTGAAGCGGTTATCATCAGTAGTGATAAAGATCTTTTGCAATTGATTAGTCCAAAGGTAAAAGTGAAATTATTAAAACAGAATGGTTTTATTTGGATGGATGAAGAAGAATTTCAGAAAACGTATGGAGTAGAACCCATTCGGATGATTGATTTGAAGGCCTTAATGGGAGACGCCAGCGATAATATTCCAGGGGTGAAGGGAATTGGTGAAAAGACAGCAATTTCCTTGATGACGAAATTTGGATCCTTGGAAGAATTATATAACCGTTTGGACGAAGTGACTGGAAAGACGAAAGAAAAATTAGAGATGGATCGAGACAATGCTTTTATGAGCAAAGAAATTGCGACGATTTATCGAAGTGTGCCAATCGGAAAAACGTTAGAAGAATTAAAGTATCGTGGTATGAACAAAGA
>CARZYU010000055.1:4743-6690 GCA_949113215.1 uncultured Bacilli bacterium
CTCTTTTAACAGAATTAGAATTTCATTCGATGCTTAAGAAGTTGGAAGAAGAGCATTCTTCTAAGATAGCCTTTTTGGAACAAGATTCATCAAAGAAGGAAATCAAAGTAGAAGTAATCAACGAAAGCAAAGACCTTTCTTTCCATCGTGACTACGCCTTTTATATCGAATGCATCGGAGGAAACTATCATCGTGGTGATATATTAGGGATGGGAATTTTTGATGGAAAACATCGTTATTTTGTGACCAAAGAAGTTCTTCAAAATAATCCTCAAACATCTCTCCAAAAGCGTTCATATAGACTTGAGAAGTGGACATATGATTTGAAAAAGCATATGGTCCTTCTTCACCGTTTGGGAGGGAAGATCAATCATTGTCCGTTTGATAGTATGGTAGCTACTTATCTTCTCAACTATCCTGTGAAAGACGATTTAGCGTTCCCCTTTGTGGCACTTGGAAAAGAAATTGCGACGTACGAAGATACGTTTGGAACTTTGAAACGACCAAAGAAAGTAGAAGAGGAAGCTCTTCAACAATATATCACTACTAAAGCCCAGATGATTTATGAGACGAGAAAACGTTTGGAGGAGGAATTGAAGCAAGAAGACGAAACATCGTTGTTTTATGATGTCGAAATGCCGCTCGTAACCGTTCTTGCTGATATGGAGTTGACGGGAATCGCAGTTGACCAAACTTATTTGGAAACGATGGGAGAAGAGATCAAAGCCAAGATGGAAAAAATGGCAGAGAAGATCTATGAAGAAGCAGGCATAGAATTTAATATCATGTCTCCAAGGCAATTAGGAGAAGTCCTCTTTGAAAAAATGGGCCTTCCTTATCCAAAACGAATAGGAAATAAAAATTATTCTACTTCCAAAGAAATTTTGGATAAGTTAGTCCATGTCCATCCCATCATCAATGAAATTTTGGACTATAGAACATTATCTAAATTGTATACCAATTATATCGTAGGACTCATTGCCGAAATTCATCCCGATGGAAAAGTTCATACAATTTTTAATCAAACGTTGACAAGGACGGGAAGACTTTCCAGTGTCAGTCCTAATTTACAAAACATTCCAGCTCGTTTGGAATATGGTAGGTTGATTCGAAAGGCCTTTTTGCCAAGCGAAGGAGCTATTTTAATTTCTTCGGATTATTCTCAGATTGAATTACGAATGTTTGCTTCTTTGTCGAAGGTTTCTTCTTTGGTGGAGGCCTTTGTTCAAGAAAAAGACATTCACCGTAAGACGGCTTCCGATATCTTCCATGTTACGGAAGAAGAAGTCACGAAAGAGATGCGTCGTACCGCCAAAGCAGTCAATTTTGGAATTCTCTATGGAATTAGTACGTTTGGTTTATCCGAAGATTTAGGTATCGATGTAAAAAGTGCCAAAGAATTCATGGATACGTATTTAAAGACTTATCCAGGCATCAAAGAATACATGGATCAAGAAATCAAAGAAGCTCATGAAAAGGGATATGTACGAACCATTATGAATCGAAAACGCACGATTGAAGAACTTCAGAGCAAAAATTTCATGATTCGAAGTCAAGGCGAACGTATAGCCCTCAATACTCCCATTCAAGGAAGTGCGGCAGATATCTTAAAAAAAGCTATGGTAGATATTTTTGAGACATTTTCCAAACGGGGATTGAAGAGTAAAATGTTAATCCAAGTTCACGATGAACTTGTCATTGATTGTCCTTTGGCAGAAAAAGAGGAAGTGATCGAAATCGTTCGTGATATTATGGAGCATGTCGTTTCCTTAGATGCCCCGTTGAAGGTAGAAATTGCGCAAGGATCGGATTGGTACGAAGCGAAGTAAGGGAATACCAAATATTTCCCTTTCCTTTTTGCCTAGAACAAATTAAAATAGAACCGAACGAAAGGAGGAGAAGCGATGCCAGAAAAGCCAGAAGTCGTCACGGTGGCGAAAGTACTCT
>CARZYU010000056.1 GCA_949113215.1 uncultured Bacilli bacterium
GATTTCGATAAGACCTTTTCGACGTACGAAGAAAGTGTGTTAGAGGTTGAAAAGGTCAGTAAAAACCTCTATCAAAATTGTAAGGTGGTGTATTCTTCGCTGGATGCCAATCAAAAGTGTGATGCGTTTTCTCTACTTTATGAGCGGACATTCAATTTCTTTAAAGAGGATTTAATGGAGTATCAGGAGTTATGGACACAGTATAATGAATGGGCAAAATCACAAGGCAAGGAAGAAAAAAAGATTTATCAGGAACAACGAAAGTACGATTATGTTGATTACGATGGGGATAAATTTTATTCCGGAAAGAGGGAGTCATGAAACAGGAAAAGAAAGAGCGAAAACCGTGGAAACGGTATCAAAAAATACTTGTGATTTCGGGCTCCGTTTTGGTTGCTTTGATCGGAAGTTTTCTATTTCTTTTGTATGGTCCTTGGAGTTGGTTTCGTGAAACATTGATTACTTCAGCAATGACAACGATGAATCATCAATATTTGGCTACGTGGTTTTACGATGAAAAGACCATACGAGAAGTACTTAGGAAACATTATGTTGAAGAGCTTGGAAATTCCAATCCTAATTTAATCGAAATGAAAGAATACGATAAAAACAAAGCCTATGCTTCGAAATACGAAAGGGATATTTTGGAACACGAGGAAGGAGCCCTTTACAAGTTGATTCCAGTCAGTGGGGCGGGTTATCAAGGTCATTTGGTAGCAATTTACGATCCTAGTAAAGTGAAGTTGGCAACAACCAGGTATTTAGGACAACGAGGAGAAAGTATTTTAACGGTTGCGAAAAACAACAATGCCGTCGTAGCCTTAAATGCCGGAGGCTTCTACGATCCGGATTGGAACAGCAATGGGGCACAACCACATGGAACTGTCATTCAAGGTGGTAACGTCGTCAGTGACTTTTACGATGCTCCTGTAGGAGGGGGATTTGTTGGATTCAATCGTGAGAATAAGCTTGTTTTAGGCCATTATAGCAAAGAGGAAGCTTTGGCTATAGGACTTAGAGACGCGGTTGAATTTGGTCCTTTCTTGATTGTCGATGGGAAGGCTGCCTTTGTCAAAGGAAATGGCGGATGGGGCATTGCGCCAAGAACAGCCATAGGGCAGAGAAAAGATGGAATTGTATTATTTCTAGCGATCGATGGAAGACTTGCTACTAGTATTGGAGCAGATATGGTTGATTTAACCGAAGTGATGCAGAATTACGGTGCTTACAATGCGGCTAATATGGATGGTGGAAGTTCGACGGAACTTGTCATTCGCGGAGAAATCATCAATCATCCGGTTGCTTCTGGGAATCAAGGGTTACGAGATATGCCTACTTTTTGGATTGTCACAGAATAAGAAAAGAACATTCTTTTTCTGGTAGGCAAGTCCATTTTTCTATGTTATACTAAGAATAGATAGAATAGGAGTGACATTATGGACAAGGAAAATAAGAAGAAAAAAATTCTCAAGGTAGTGTTGCCTCTTGGAGTAGTTCTCGTTCTTTTATTAGGCTTATCCTATGCTTGGTTAAGAATTTCTTTGAGTGGGGAAAAAGAAAATGTTTTAAAATCGGGAAGCCTTTCTCTTTATTTGGACGAATCGATGGGAGAAGGAATTCAGATGGAAAATGCCGTTCCGACTTCCATTGAAATGGCATTACAAGCAGAGCCTTATCATTTTACGGTACAAAATGATGGTAGTATTAATGCTGAGTACACTCTTTATTTAAAAAACGATGGAACGGTTACAAATGTGTCGATGTTTAACTATGCATTGATGAGAGATGGTAAAATCATTGCCATCGATAAACTCAGTAAAATTACAGGACGCGCCAATGTGAAAAATGCGATGACAATTGGAACCATTCGTCCAGGTGCTACGGCAGATTATAAACTCTATCTTTGGGTAGATGCTAGTTATAAAAAAGGAACACCTTCTTTTATGGGAAGTTTGGAAATCAGCGCGACACAACAAAAGAGTCGAAAGCTATCAAACCATATAGAAGAAGCTTGTAAGGATGTTGATAATTGTACGAGACAGAAAGATGATTACACGTACTTTCAACAGGGGTATTATGGATTAGCAAAGAAATACATTTGGTATTCAGGAAAACTTTGGGTTGCAACAGGTTATGACAAAGCAGGAAATGTCAAAGCAGTTACCGAATCTGAGGTAACCAAAATGCCTTGGGGGCCAACGATTGATTACCAAGGAAGCTATGTAGAGAGCTGGTTGAACGATGAATTTTTACCTACATTACACAATTATCAGAAATTTTTGGTGACGGATGCTAGTTGGAATTATTCTCATGAAATTGCAGGAACAGGTGATTGGAATACCTCTTGGCCTATTGGTAAGGATCGAATCGTTCAAGGACCAGTAGGACTTTTAAACAAAGAAGATCTTTATTATGCTTCTGGACAAGATGGATATTTTAATTCAGGCGATACGATCATTGGGCAAATCGGACATTACTATTATGTAGGAACTCCTCTTGCCAATGGCAGATTGATGATTGGTGGAATCCGTTGGGTTACTTTTGGTGCGTTTGATTTGAATAGCACAGACTTTGCAGGAGTGCTTCCATCGGTTGTTTTTCAGAAGAATGTTGAAGTGATTTCGGGAGAAGGAACGAGAGAACACCCTTATCGTTTGAAAGGGGATGAATCTGGTTCTAAAGGCGATTTGTTGAATACTCGCTACAGTGGAGAATACGTTGCCTTTGGAGAAGGAGTCAATTCGAGTTATCGTATCAGTAAGGTGGAAAATGGACTTACCAAACTTGTTTCGACGAGACAACTTTTGAATTTGAAAATTACGGAAGATGGACAAAATGTTTACCCGCTAAATGGAATCGATTATAATGAGGAAACAGGGGAAGAGTTTTATCCTTATTCTTACACAACGACTGGAAGTCTCAATCGCTGGGATAGCAATTCTAAGGAATATCCAATTGCTTATCTTTTGAACCATACTTTTTTGAACCCAGTTTCGGAATTCTTATCAAAAAGTGCGCAAAACATGATTGCTACCGATCAAAAATGGTATCCAGGAACGGTATTAGCAAAAGATGATTATCGGCAACTAAAAAACGATGCCAATGCAAATGTGGCAACCATCGGACTTCTTTCTTTTGGGGAGCCTTACAATGTCATTCAAAAAGTGGATGATGTAGCGATGTTATCGTTTACGGATGGAAGCAATTCAGAAAAAGGGTTGTTACTCGTCAACGATGGAGCGAATTTCTATGTCGATTCTACTTCTATGTCATCGAAAGAAAATGGTCCCTTCCGACCTTCGATGTATTTGAAGAGTAATGTTAAAATCAAAAGTGGAAGTGGAACCAAGATGGACCCTTATATTTTAGAAGGATGAGAGAGAAATTTCTCTCTTTTTTTCTTTTTGGTTGAAGAGTCGACAAAGTTTTGATATAATAGGAAAGAAAATAGGGTGTTGTAGATGAAAAAAGAAGAAAAAGATTTGACGAATTCATCGTTAGAAACAAAAAAAGAAATGCTAAAACATGAGGAATCGATGAAGAAAAATAGCAAAGTAGAACAGAATTCAAAAAAGAAAGAAAAGAAGAAAAAGAACTCTTCCATTGCGAAAGGACCAAAGAAAGAAAGCAAAAAAACAAAGCGGGGCTATCCTAAGTGGCAATTTATTTTCAATGTTTGTAGTTTGATTTTTGGATTGCTCATTTTTGCTATTTTAGGTGGAAGATGTTTTTATTTTTATAGTAAATTCAATGTGAAGGAAACGGCTGAATTTAAGAATTTAGCAACGATGATCGCAAGCGATAACCGAGTTGTGAATGAGGGCGATGGCTTCTATCGTGGAAAAGATGGTTACTATTTTAAAGGAAACGTGAATAATAACTATGTCCGTTATGCGAATCGTTTATTTCGTATTATAGAAATGGATGATGATAACCGTGTTACGTTAATTGCGGATCAAAATCAAACGGTTATGCCTTGGGGAGATAGTGTAGAATATCAAAATTCCAATCCATATCTCTATCTCAATCAAACGGAAACTCCAAAGACAGGCCTTTTTCTAGATACGCTTGGAAGTACTGGTTATTTCTTGGATCAATTAGATTGGTGTCAAGATACGTTGGTAGATGGAAAAATTACTTGTGGTAAAGAACAAAAGGCAAGTGCCAGATTACTTACCTTAAATGAATACATGCGTGCTGGTGCTGAAAATAGTTATTTGAATAATGGAACCTATTCTTGGCTTATGGGACTCGATAAAACGGGTAGTAATATTTATTTGGACGACAGTGGATCCATTGCCAGCGGTGATGTTAGTGAAGGATATGGAATTCGTCCGGTTATTTCTTTCAAAGCAAGTGTGGAAATCACTGGTGGAAACGGAACGAAGGATGATCCTTACCATTTTGATGCAAAACGAGATAACAGTGTTTACAACCGTTATGTTCAACTAGGAGATCATACGTGGAGAATCGTTTCCGTCGATGAAAATCAGTACCATTTGGCTTTGAATGGAATGATACCAGATGGTGCTAGAACGTATAGTCGTTATCAATTGGCGTTCGATACAGGAAATTGGTATCATATTGCCAGGTATTTAAATCAAGATCTCTATAGTAGTTTACCTTATGCAGGAATGTTACAAGATTGTACTTTCTATACAGGGGAATTAAGCAATGGAACAACGACTAGTTATTTGAATCTTTATCAAAACAGTGTTGTGACCAAAGTAGGACTTTTAAGTATGACAGATTTGAACTTAAATGAACAACTTAACAATTATTTTATGTTAGATCATACAAAAGACGCTGGGGAACTGGTCATGGTTGGAACGAATGAGGGAAGATTGATGGAAGACTTGATGACAGCAATCAAAGAAGTGGTTCCAGTTATTTGTATTAATAAAGAAAGCATTACCTCTGGGGACGGAAGTAGCAGTCAACCTTATAGAACGGAGTAGAAGCATGGAAACAGAGAAAAAGACCAAAGAAAATGTAGTGAAAAAGAAGAAAAAATTAAAGTTTAAGATTAAAAAGTTGACACTTCTCATGATGTTTTTGGATGTGGCAGCAATCGTCATATTGTTCTTTATCTATGGACCTGTTAGTTATTTTAGGGAACTGTGGATTACTTCCGCGATGACGACGATGAATCACCATTATTTGGCTTATACATTCTTCAATGAGAAAACAATTACCGAAGTGATGAATAAAAACTATTTGGTTGAACAAAACGAAGAAGTTGACCTGGATGCGATTGAAATTGGTAACAACCAAGAAAGGGACAGTTATTCTTCGATTTATGAGGAACAGGTTTTAAAAAGAGAAGAAGGAAATAGTGTCTATAAGATCATTCGTTTGGACGAAGGTGGAATCAAAGGTTATTTAACGGTCATTTATGATCCTCAGGATGTCAAGCTTGCGGTTACCAATAAGATTGGGCGTGTTGGACAATCGGTGGCTCAACTGTGTCGTGAACATAATGGTTTGGTTGGAATCAACGGTGGTGGATTCGAAGACTTAGATGGTTGGGGAAATGGTAGTATTCCATATGGTGCCATCATTCAAAATGGAGAACTCATTTATTACCACGAAGGTGGAGATGGCGGCTTGATCGGCTTCACCAAAGAAAATAAGATGTGGTTGACGAGAGACAGTGCCGAAGACGCCGTGGCAAAAGGAATGAGAGATGCCGTTGAATTTGGGCCATTCCTCATTGTCAATGGAAAGCCTGCTGAAATCCATGGGGATGGTGGTTGGGGAGTGGCCCCACGTACGGTCATTGCTCAACGAAAAGATGGAATTGTCTTATTCCTCATCATCGAAGGAAGATTACCAGGTTATGCCATGGGCGCAGATATGGAAGATGTCATTCGTTTGCTTCTACGTTACAAAGCTTACAATGCGGCTAACTTAGATGGAGGAGCATCTTCGACGATGGCCGTCAACGGAAAACTTTACAATCGTCCTAGTGCTGGAGGAGAATATGGTGGTAGAACGGTTTCCAATGCTTGGATTGTAGTTGACCATACTGGAAACATGAATGTAGGATAAAGGTGAGAAAATGAAAAAACGTCGTAACATGATCATTGTTGTAGTCAGTTTTCTATTATTGATTGGCATTGGACTAACCTTTGTCTTTTTCCATCATCAATCGGTAGAGCAAGAGAAAAAAGAAAAAGAAGAAAAGCAATTGGTTGAAAAAATAAAATCCGTCTATCTTCCTTTGGTTAAGACTTCGAAAGAGACGAAACTTTATCGAAAAAATCAAGAAAAATATCAGGAAGTGGGAACTCTTTTTGAAGGGGTTGTCCTTAAATTAGATACGAAAGAAAAAATCACTGCCAAGACTAGGTATTTTAAGATCTTGGATCAGGACTATTATGTTTCTTATCAAGATGTTGTGAAGGCGGAAGGGGAAGAGACGACAGAGCCCTTTTCTCAGTACATTCCATTTGCTGAAGATGTTGTCGTTCCCAAAGGAACTGCTTTGAAACAAAATGGAAAAGAACTCTTTTCATGGAACCAAGAACTTCGTGGTCCTCTGATTGTTCGTGGAGAAGAATATACTTTGAAATTGGGAGAAGCGTATTATCAGGTTCTAAAGGATGCGGTTACTTTAGTAGAAGGAACCAAAGTCGATAAAGAACTTGCAAGTGCAATTG
>CARZYU010000057.1:0-2504 GCA_949113215.1 uncultured Bacilli bacterium
GAAAGTGGTGTTCCATGTACCAAATGACTTCCTTGATGCTGAGAGTATTTTCCAATCGTCGTTTTTACTTCGATCAAAGTAGGCCGATTGCTATTCTTTGCTCGTTCGATTGCTTTACTGATGAGGTTCACATCTTCTCCGTTTAAAACCGTAATGGTTTCCCAACCAGCAGCTTCAAACCGAAGAGCAACGTTTTCTTGGAACGTCTCTTTGGTATCCCCATCTAAGCAAACGTTATTGGAATCGTATAGAACGATCAATTTATGCAGTTTAAGTGTCCCTGCTAAACTCATCGCTTCGTAAGAAATTCCTTCCATCAAGTCGCCATCTCCACAGAGAACGTAAGTATAATGATCGATGAGAGAATTTTTTTCATGAAGATATCTCTCTGCCATAGCCATCCCTACGGCACTGGCAAACCCTTGTCCAAGGGGACCAGTTGTCATATCGACTCCAGGGGTCAAAGAATATTCTGGATGCCCTGGTGTTTTCGAATCAAGAGAACGAAACTTCTTTAAATCTTCTAAAGAAAGATCGTATCCCGCTAAAAATAACGTGGCATAAAGAAGAGCCGAACCGTGCCCTGCAGATAAAACGAAACGATCGCGATTGATCCAATTGGGATCCTTCGGATTGCTAACGAAATGACGAGAATATAAAGTATAAAGAATCGGAGCTGCTCCTAAAACAATCCCAGGATGTCCCGAAGAAGCTTCATGAATCATATCGATTCCAAGAGCTCTTAACTGATCGATGGTCTTTTCCTCCATCGATTTTTCACTACTACGATTGATAATTGGTAACATCTTATCACCTCAACTAGTATTAGTTTATCATATTTTCTAAATAGAAAAAAGACCAACTAGGTCTTTTATTCTGTCCTTAGAGCAATCACCGGATCTTTTTTGCTAGCGATCGATGCCGGAATGGATCCACCGATTAACGTCAAAGTGATGCTGATGACAATTAAAATAAGCGCATGAAGTGGGTTCAATTTAGCAACCCCAGCAAGTCCTGAAAGAGACTCAATAATCGTATTCGCAGGGAATGTCAGAAGATAAGCAATCAAAATTCCTAACACTCCAGAAAACAGTCCAATTAAGAACGTCTCAGCATTGAAAACTCGTTTGATATCTTTTTTTCTGGCCCCAAGTGCTCGTAAAATTCCTATTTCTTTGGTACGTTCCAAAACAGAAATATAAGTAATAATTCCTATCATGATACTAGAGACTACCAAAGAAATGGAAGAAAAGGCAATTAAGACAATCGTAATCGCATCCATAATGTTCGAAGAAAGACTACTGATCATTTTTGCCATATCTGTGTAGAGAATACTTTCTTCTTCGCTCCTATTTTCATTGTACTTGTCCAAATAGGATAAGATATGATCCTTCGCTTCAAAATCTTTGGGATAAATATAAATCACTGCAGGAACAGACTCTGCTCCCAAATAAGCTAAAACGTTTTCCTTGGTCGTATTTTCATCAAACTTTTGACCTGTTAGGATGTTATACTCTTTTTCCTCTTGGGCTTTGACAATGGAAGAATCTTTATTCTTTTCAATAATTGCTTCTACCAAACGACTCGTATAAGTAATTCCCGTTCCAGAAGTAACAAGTTCTTTTCCTTCCTTTCCACGGATAATCGCTTGGATCTTCAACGTAATATTTCCTTCTTTTTGGTAGAGTTCTTCGTAGTTTTGATTTGGAAAAAAGAAGCCATTTTGTTCTTGATAAAAATCATCATTCGAAACTACTTTTAGTTCTTTTTTCATCAGTTCCTCAAACGTAATGTTTTCATCGGTTTCAAATCCTAACATCTCGAGTTGTGATGATGAAATTCTATTTTTCGAATCGACAATTAAAATGAGTCCGACTTCATCGGTATCGATTTTTCCTGCTAAAACGTCATAGTTGTTTTTCGAAACAGCCGCCTCTTCTCCATTGATGTTATTTGGATAGATTTGCCAACTAGAAAGAGGGTTGGTTCCTGTATTCACCAAACGATATTCCTCTTTGGCTTTGGTAATGATATTCATTCCGGTTACCTTTTGATAAGAAATACCTCCAAGATCCTCCACTTTTAATTTCTTTAAATAATCGATGTATTCCTTGGTAAGTTGATTGGAATGAAAGGCCGTTTGTTCAAGATCAGGAAGTGGTTCCACTTCTTTTTTGGAAGTGTACTTTTCCATACTGGAACTTGTTGCCATCTCTTGAAATTTTCCCATTGTTTCCTCATCCATTTCGACGGCTTGTTCGGAAATGACAATTGGCATTTGGGAAAGAGAATCTCTTTCAAAAGAATCAATCTGCATTTGGAATCCATTAGATAACGATAAAATGAGAGCAATTCCAATGATTCCAATCGAAGAAGCAAAAGCGGTCAAAGCGGTTCTTCCTTTTTTTGTTCTAATATTATGAAACGATAATTTTAAGGCATTCCAAAAATGCATGGAAGTTTTTTTGATCGACATTTTTTCATGTTGATCTTCTTCTTTTTTG
>CARZYU010000057.1:2514-3745 GCA_949113215.1 uncultured Bacilli bacterium
TATCGTCTAGTACGACACCATCTTGCATCTTAATAATCCTACTTGCATATTCCTTTGCCAAATCAGGATTATGGGTTACCATGATAACCAATTTATCTTTGGCGATTTCCTTAATCAAGTCCATGATTTGTTTGCTGGTTTTGGTATCTAAAGCCCCTGTAGGTTCATCGGCTAAAATGATGTCAGGATCGGTTGCTAAAGCTCTCGCAATCGCCACCCGTTGCATCTGCCCACCAGATAATTGATTCGGACGTTTGAAGCGATGCTCAAAAAGACCTACTCTCTTTAAAACTTCTTCTGCTTTTTTTCGTTTTTCTTTCACTCCACTTAACGTCATTCCCATTTCGACATTTTCTAAAATAGAAATATGAGGAATCAAATTATAACTTTGAAAAATAAACCCTACACAATTGTTACGATAATAATCCCACTCTACTGGTTTGTACCTTTTGGTGGAATGGTCATTGATGATAAGATCCCCACTGTCGTAGCGATCAAGTCCTCCAATGATATTGAGAAGTGTCGTCTTTCCTGAGCCACTTGGACCTAAAATGGCCACGAACTCATTCTTTCGAAATTTCAAACTGACAACTTTTAAGGCATGCTGTAAAAAAGTACCTGTTCGGTAACTTTTGGATATTTTCTTTAACTCTAACATAGTTTCCTTCTTTCTATTACACTATTTTTATTGTATGTTTTCTTTTCTCTCACATTCTTATTATAGTGAGCAACCAAAAACAAGTCAAAAGAAATACGACTAGGAAATGTCAAATAAAAAGTACAATTTTTCATTGTACTATTCTTTGTTACCTACAATAACCTTTCCCTCAAGATTACAAATATAACAATCTGGCAATCTCGATTTGATGTAATGGATACACTCCAAATCATCTTCTATTTTACGACCAATGAATACTCCCTCGATCAAAGAAGACGGTAATCCAAACAGAATGGCACTTTCTCGATCTGTTGTAGAACTATTCCGATGATTTCTCTCCTCTAGAAAAGTCGTATCATACCGCTCATCTAAAAAATACTTTAAGGTTTCCTCTTCCACATCAAGATTCCATACATCTTGTTTCGCTAGTTCCATCGCTTCGTAACTTTCCATATTCAGAATAAAAGCGATTTGTCTCTTTGAAGAAACCAAACTTGGTAAAAATCGAACTTCCTTTGTTTGTTCTCCGAAATACATCCAAACCTCCTCTTTGTTGTTAAGCTCCTCGGTAAA
>CARZYU010000057.1:3755-6232 GCA_949113215.1 uncultured Bacilli bacterium
GAATCAACGTAGATACCTTCTCAGACTGCGGACCTCTTCCAAGGGTATAGGTAATCGTAAATCCACTATACGTATGAATGTAATCTCTAAGAAGGCAGTCTTCCTGAATCTTCCACATTCCCACACAGTTTTTGATTTTATTTTCTCGTGCTAACTCCGTAAAATCGGTTGCAATGAATCCATGATCAACGACAAAATCAAAGGAAGAAAGGCCTCCAAAAATACCATGGAGAAACGTTCCTTTTTTTAACTTTACGACTTCCCCATAATCATATTTGGTTTTTGAAATAGAAGGTTCCTCATAAAAAAGAGAAATCTGTTTTTGTAACAACTTTTTTGCTTCACCTTGAAAATGATTCTCAAGATAAATAAAATATTTTTCTTTTTCTTCTTTCGATTGCTTCATCATTTTCTTTCCTCTTTCCAAATACATTTTTCTCTCTAATTATTGAATAAATTTTTTTGATAGACAATAAGGAACTACTTCATTTTTCAAAGTATTGGACAATAATTGATTTCCATAAGATGTATCATACCATAAGAAACTTTCAATTTCTTCTGATGATGTCAATTCACCATTCAATACACCATTATATTGAAACACGTAAAAATGAATCGATGTTACTCCATCGCTCGTTGCAATTTCATCAAATTCCATCACTAATTCAAAACAGGTTTCATCAAAAATAGCTTTTTTTCCTAATTCTTCGTGACACTCTCTAACTGCCGCCTCCAGAGGAGTCTCATCCTCTTCTATTTTTCCACCAATCATTTGATACGTCGGCCTTTTTCGAGGTTTATCAATTAATAATTTTTTTATATAAAAAACATAGTTCCCACAACATTCATATTACATTCTCCTATTTGTTAATCGTTATTTGATTTTTATCCGTTTCAAAACTTCCTATTTCTTGACTTAATCAAAATGCGATATTCTTCTTCTAAACTAAGATTTCCTTTGGAATATTCGAATAATTCTCTCACCTGATCTAGTTTTTTCCTTTTATCTAACTCTTGGCTCGTGACTGCATTTAAATAAAGAGAGACAAATTCTTTCGTAGGAATGGCCTCTTTACAAAATGAATTACGATACGCTTCATCGGTATAAACGCGGAACACCTTTGAAGTCTGTACTTCTGGAAGACCGTTGACTTTATGATAAAATTTGCGAATTTTCTCTAACGTTAAGTGATATAGATGTTCAAAATAAGGACTATTTTCTTCACAAGCTTTTTCTAATTTTTCCATTCGGTTATTTAA
Organism: uncultured Bacilli bacterium; assembly: GCA_949113215.1. Taxonomy (GTDB): domain Bacteria; phylum Bacillota_I; class Bacilli_A; order RF39; family UBA660; genus CARZYU01. The sequence goes on from CARZYU010000057.1 coordinate 5,016, forward strand.
AATAGAAATAGCCTCTCTTGCATCTTCTCTTTCCATTGGTGGTAAAGATTTTGTAAACTTTTCTAAAACATATTCCTGTAATTTTTTTAAATCTCCTGTTTTGTCAAAAAGAATTCTAGAAGTCCCAATGATCGAAAGTAAGGCATTGTTTTGGTTCTGATAATCATGTTCCACCGACAAGTATAAATCCTCTAGTGGTTTTTCAAAGTACTCTATTCGTTTTCCATGAATCATTTGTTGTCCTCTGATCAAATGTTCTGGATTGGAATTATCAAAAATAATGTGAAGATCAATATCGGAATTCTGATGGCAATACCCTGTTAAATGACTCCCATAAAAGAAAATTCCTAATACATGCTCATTTTCCCGATAACCCATCGTTTGAATGAAATACTCGATGATTTTTTCAATTTCATTCATTTTCCTGTACCCCTCGTCAAAATATATACTGCCTATTATAACATATTTTTTGTATAGAAAACGAAAAGAAGAGGGTCAAATTTAGAAAGTGAATTCTATCAACAAACCAAGCCTAAGTGATAAAGAAAAATTTACATAATAAAACCCTTATAAAATAAGGGAAATTAGTCAATTGGTGCGGGTAACAGGAGTTGAACCTGCACGTCTATGACACTAGATCCTAAGTCTAGCGCGTCTGCCAATTCCGCCATACCCGCATAATTATTGTGGTGGACCCTATAGGACTTGAACCTATGACCGCCCGGTTATGAGCCGGATGCTCTAACCAACTGAGCTAAGGGTCCGTGCTATTTCATGATAACATATTCTTTTTCTTCTGGCAATATGAAACGCAATGAAAAAGTGGGTTCTATTTTTTTACCATTCGTTTTGGTTTGACTTCATCGAATGTTTTTTTCCATGTCTCCACTTCCAAATCGGAAAGACGAACGTATTCTTGCTTTTGATAAGGGAAGGTAGAAAGAAACCACTCTCTTTGTGCCTTATCTGGAGCTTTCAGATCATACGTTATTTCGTTTAGGGAAACAAGATTCGGAAAGAAGCCTAACTGATTTGTTTTAGCCTTTCGAATCATTCCACTTTGTAAATCCAAATGCAAAAGAAGGGCACTTGGAAAAGAGTCAATCAAGGTATCACTCGTCATCGGAATCTTACATAAAGAAGGCAGCGTTATTTGAAGATGATCTTGATATTGATCGACCTTATAATGATGGCGATGTCCAATCAACTGCAGTCTC
>CARZYU010000057.1:6242-6551 GCA_949113215.1 uncultured Bacilli bacterium
CTGTTTGGATTGATTCCCTTCACTTTGTGGCAAAGAGAAATAACATCGTGTTCCAGTCGAATCAAGCCAATTCCATATCCCAAAGAAACAATATCTGGGCGAGTGGTTTCTAACACTTTGGCAACGTCAATTCTTCCCTTTTGATAAATTCGATAATCATGATTACCAAACAACATCAAGTGGGTCACTCTTTCACTATAAGGAAGGCAAGATAAGGCATGATCAATTTGTCTTTTCACTTCATAGTAAGAGTAATCTTCCCTTTGAATTTGAGGTTCCGAAATAAAATCTCCCGCATGGAACACAAAA
>CARZYU010000058.1 GCA_949113215.1 uncultured Bacilli bacterium
TATATCTATACGGCAGGGGAAGATAGGGAATATCAATTACAGACGAATGAAAATGGAATGCATTTTCTTCCAGGATCCAACAGCCAATTTGTTAAAATAAACGTCAAAGGTGTAAGGTATTTAAAATTATATGCGAGTGACAACAGTGGAAATGGACATGATCATTCTGTTTATGCAGATGCAAAATTAGTCAAAGGAACTCCAGTGGAAGAGAGTCTTCCATCGCCGGAAGAATATGATCAACTATTAAAGACAAAATATGCTAATGCAACGTTCGATAACGAAGAATATGAGTTGACTTTATTGCAGAGAAACTTAATCAAAAATATGGGAAACTTTACTTTGGTCTTGCTTCAAAATAGTGGGCAAGAAGTGATTGATGCTTTCCACTTTATTTTTGATGATGTCGATAATCTTCGGATGTATACGATGGGTGGCAAACCAAGTGGTACTTACATCAATTCTTTTAAAGTGTTGTCAGAACTATATCAAGTTTATCAAGAAGATTTAACCAGAGATGATTTGACGGAAAATGGCACTCGTTATGGCGATGTTTACAAACGAATGATGATGGCAATTTCTTTGACGCATTCCAAACAGGTTCGTTTTTGGATTCGAGATCGAAATGAAAACAATCAGGTGGTCAATGATCCGAACAGCTATAATGTATCAAAACCAGTAGATCGTTATGCCGCTTATAAGAAAATGTTAGAAGCAAATAAACTACATGCAATGTTTGAGACATTGGAAATAGAAGAAATGCGTCTGGTAGTCAACGTCGAACTTGCGGATAATGAAATTGAATGGTTACGAGATTTTACAAATGCCAAGGGAACGATGGAGCCTTATCCTTACATCGCTTATGTACATGATCGGGGTTATTGGCAAGCAAGACATTACGTTGATATGAATACACCTACGGATACAGGAGTTTATCGACCAATTATTGGTCCTAGAGTAGAAACCTGGGCAGAAAAATATTTGTTAAACGGTTATGGGTTTCAAACGCAACCTTATTACCCTCACCTCTGGATGGTCATGGATGAAGGTGGAGTTTGTTGGCAAACCGCGAACTTAGGACAAAATATGAGAGCAGTCTGGGGAATTCCAAGTGTTGTCCTAGGACAGCCAGGGCACTCTGTTTTTGGAGCGTATAATGTGAGTGGTGGAAAAGTTCTATGGGGAATTGGAAACGATATTTCAAGTTGGCCTGGGACGAATCTTACAGGGTATAACAACATCAACACCTACCACAAACAAAGAGTCTTAGTTGATTGGGGATCAGGTTCTTATGCCAGTGGAAACAACGCTTCTTACATTTTACTTGGTCAAGAAGCCATCAATAATATGACCCAATTTACGAAGGCCGAAGAATATGTCCAATTAGCAACAGTATATGACGGAGACTTAACAAAGCAGGAACAAATTTATCGAGCAGCTTTAAGAGAACAGAACATCAATCTCGATGCTTGGTTAGGACTGATTAATACCTATAAAAATAATGCTTCCAAAACAGAAGCTGATTACTATAACTTAGCTAGGGAAGTGGCAGAAGCATTAACTTATGCCCCACTTCCAATGTACGATATGCTAAGGTTGATCTCTGCCAAAATCGCTTCACCAGAGTACATTTCAGCAATGACGATGCTCCAGACCAAAACATTAAAAAATGGGGCAGCTGCCACAGCAAACAATCATGATCAATATGGAACCGTTCGACAAATGGCAAATCATTTACTTGGAATTGTTGATAAAGAAGTAGCGGTATTCTCATTTGATGGACAAGATGCTGGTAAAATTAAGTTAGGTAGTAAATACAGTGAAACAATGCCTTTATGGGAGTATAGCATTGATGGGGGCACAACTTGGACTTATGTTGAAGGAGCCAAAGAAGTTCAACTGACAGAAGAACAGCTTGCTCATATGACAGCAGAATATGATGTAAAAGTGCACATCGAGGGAATCCCACGTTCCGAGGAAACGGTCTTTGTCATTGATATTGTAGAGGGAACACTACCATCTCTTTATGGAAATGATTTAGAAAATAGAGTCATTGGAGCGACTACTTCTTTGGAGTGGCGTTATAGTGAAGAAGATGATTGGGTTTCTTATCAAGTTGATTCTCCCGTTTTAACTGGCGACGTAACCATAGAAGTTCGAAACGGAGCAACCGGAAGATCCCTGCCTAGCATCAGCAGACAATTTACTTTTACGGAAGATAATCAACCAGAGGATAGAAAATATGTCCCAGTATCTCATTTGAGCATTCATGGAGTATCTAGTGAAGCTACTGGAGGTGGACAATATGGTAATGCAGTCAATAGTATTGATGGAAATTACAATACAAGATGGCATTCCGCTTGGAATGGATCCGATAGTGCTAAATGGATTATCATCAAGTTAGATCAACCAATCTATCTATCAGCCATTGAATATGTTCCAGCAGATGGTGGAAATGGGAAAATATTAAATGCCAAATTTGAAGGAAGCATGGATGGTGAAACTTTCGATATCGATTTAGGAACAACCTCTATCTGGGGAGATGATCGTTATTGGGGTGGTGCTACTGCCACAAGAACCATAGACTATACGGAAGAATACAAACAGAATCTAGTACAGTATATTAAGATAACAGGAACGAGAACTTCAAGTGCTGGTGGTGGAAACTTTATTGCAGCTCGCATGTTTAATATTTATCAAGATGTAACGAAAAATCCTCATCCAACTGCAGGAATTGCTTACAGTACGACCGAACCAACAAGAGGAGAAGTCATCGCACGACTTGTCAATAAAAGTACGGATTTTACCATTACGAATAATGATGGAAGTGATACTTACATCTTTACAAAAAATGGAACTTTTACTTTTGAATTCGAAGATGCAAAAGGAAATAAGGGAACTGCGATGGCAAAAGTCAGTAACATCGACCATAAAGCTCCAACGGCAACGATAAAATACAATCCTGCTACGACAACGAATCTACCAGTAACGGCAACGCTAACTAATATTAGTGAAGATGCTTATCTTTTAGATGAAAACAATCGTAAGGTTAATTACATCGAAGTTGCTAATAAAAAAGTTCTCCACATTGACTATTTGAATGAAGTAGGAAATATCACCAAGACACTCAATTTGAATGAGGAAGGGGAAACCGAAAGCATTACCTATTTCTATCAGAACATCCAATATATTGTAGCTTACGATGAGAAGGGATTGGTTCAGTCAGAAACGTTCCTTGATCAAGAGGGAAATTCCATCGATCCAGAAAACAAAGAAGAAATTAGAAAACTGAATGAGATAGGTCGTAGTAAACCACTCAGTTATGAGTTCATTGAGAATGGAACACATATCTTTAGACTCCAAGACAAGGCTGGTAATATTAGTGATATAGAAGCCCAGGTAGATTACATTACCGATGTAAAAGCAACTATTGTCTATAGTACGACAGAGCCTACAACAGGAGAAGTTATTGCTACCATTACATTTAATCAAAGTGGAATTCAAATTTTAAACAATGGTGGAAGTGGAAAATATACGTTCTATGAAAATGGAGAGTTCACATTCAAGTATATGGATCGAAAAGGTAATACAGGATCATTGACAGCAAAGGTCAGCTGGATTACAAAAGAAGATCATCAAGAACCAGCGGTTCAGCCTGGAAATCAAGGAAATGATAATGCTTCTTTGAGTGGATCAGAAACTTCGAAAAAGCCACTTGAAACAAAAAATTATTCTCTTGAAAATATTATGGTAAGTGTTTCAAGCCAAGAATTGCTTAAGGGAAATAAATTAAACAAAAGAACATTTGAACTATCAACCGACTTGAAGACAAAAATTGGAACGAATTATGAAAGCTTTGAACTTTATTTTACCAACGAAAAGAATAGAAAAGTAGAATTCGAATTGGCTGAAATGAAGATGACAATTGAACTAGATCCAAAGAAAAAATTTGTAGATATCTATGAAGTGAGAGACAATAATTTGGTGAAATTAGATTATGTAAAAATTGGTGATAAGCTAGAATTCAAAGCAATGCAGTTAGGAAAATATGTAATCGAGTATCAGGAAGAAGAAAAAGAAGTTACAAATCCTTCTTTGGATGCGGAACAAGATACGAAAGATCTCGCACAAGAAGAAAAAACCACTTGGAATGTGGGAGCCATTATTGTTGGTGTTCTTGTGGTTGTTGGATTAACCTCTCTTGTTTTAAAGAAACGAAAGAAAAAAGATGAATTGGAGATTATTTAATTTTCCTTTCTCAAAGAGCAGAAAATAATCTGCTCTTTTTTGTGTCGAAAGTACATTTTTTTTGAATAATACAGTAGGAGGTGAAGTTATGAAAGAGAAGATGTTTCTATTAGGATGGGGGTTCCTTCTTTTCCTTATTCCTAAGATGACTTTTTCCCAATCCGCAAAAATGATTTATAAAGGAAAAGATCCTAATAACTATGTATGGTTTAACAACGAATTATGGAGAATTCTTAGGAAAGAAAAAGATGGTACCATTCCATTGATCAAAAACGAAAGTATTGGGACTTATTCTTTTGATAAGGATGGAAGGAGTGAGTTTTCTAAAACCAGCTTAAAAACATATCTTAATTCTGTCTATTATTTGAGTATTTTTCCGAAAGATAGGAAATTTATTCAAAGGCATCGCTTTACAAGCAATTATAAAAGTTGGTTTGGGTTTGTTGGACTCATTACGATTCAAGAATATGATCTTGCTTATGGGAAGGAAGGTTGTGAGAATCTTGAATATTCTAACTTAAAAAAAATAGAACAAAAGGAATGTATTGATTCGAATTACTTGAATGAACGATTAGGTACTTCAAATGGTTCTTGGACAATGTCGAGGTATAAGAATGCAACTTATGTGATCAAAGATAATTATATAGAATCTTTTTTTCAAAAGACGAAAAAGGAGGTTTTTCCTGTAGTCTATCTGAAACGTAACATCAAATGGAAAGGAAATGGGACCAAAGAGCAACCATATCAAATAGAGGCAAAGTAAGTCTTCTACTATTTCTTTTTAATTGTTATAATAAAAATAGGTGAAGTAGGATGAAAAGAAACAAGATGCTATTAAAAGGAGTCATAACATTGTTCTCCATTTTGATAATAGGCGTCATTTCTATTTATCAAGATGAGATCAAACAATTTCTGGTAAAAACGACGATGGAGTCTTATGCTCTAGAAGAAGTTCCCAACTATTCCAACGAAGAATATGTTTATCTGATTGACAACCATCCTAATTTTGAGGAAGAAGCAAAGAAGACAGAGTCCTTTGAACAATATGCAGATCTTGATTTGTTGGGACGTGCTGGTAGAGCTTTGGCCAACATTGGAATTGATTTAATGCCCACCGAAGAAAGAGGATCCATTGGAATGATAAAACCATCGGGATGGAATCAAAAGAAATACGATTTCATCGATGGCAAATATTTATACAATCGTTGTCATTTGATTGGTTACCAATTGACGGGAGAAAATGCCAATGAGAAAAACTTAATCACTTGTACAAGACAAATGAATACTGGTGCAATGCTAGATTTTGAAAATAAAGTAGCAAACTATATCAGAAAAACACACAATCATGTTTTGTATCGAGCAACTCCTATCTATCAAGGAACCAATCTTTTAGCAAGTGGTGTGGAACTAGAGGGATTATCCATAGAAGATGGAGGAAAGGGAATCGAGTTCCATGTCTATATCTACAATGTGCAAGATGGTGTTAACATCAATTATGAGACAGGAGAAAATCATTCTATTCGCTAAAAATAAGAAAAGTTTAACGAAGTACACCGTCAAAAATTGTTTGGAATGGATTGTGATATAATGAAGTTACTTAGGAGATTATTATCATGGATGAAAAAGAATTAGATTCAAGTGTTAATGAATATGAAGAAGAATATAAATGTAGTAATTATGTAAAACAATTACAATGGGATATGGCGATTGGTCTTCAAGAAGTAGATAATTTAAAGCCTTCTAACTATTTGGAAAGATTATACAAGGTAATTTAACGATAGAGGAAGTAGAAGAAGAATTAAAGGAATACTATATTGAAAAAGAAAATAAGAATGAAATAAATCATAACGAATTAGAATGTGATTTTGTATCTGCTAGAATAGTTGAGTTATTAAATGAAAATAAATTTGAATTGTCAGTTGATTATTTAAAATATGTTCATAAATTTTTATTTCAAGATGTTTATGAATTTGCTGGTGAATTTAGAAAAATTGATTTCTCTAAACATGAAAAAAT
>CARZYU010000059.1:0-2387 GCA_949113215.1 uncultured Bacilli bacterium
ATCTTTCCTTCTTTCTTTCTGAGTTCAAGAGTATTGAATCATTTCCCCATTTCATTTCTCGTTATTACACGGATGAAGAGACAAATATCGACTTAGTTCGTTACAAACAAAGTGATGAATTGATCAAAGACTTGGATTCCTTCTTGGAAGATTATAGTTCTCATTGTCATTTTACTTCGTCGTTTTTCGAAAATGAAATTAACTTTGTGAACGTGGATGACTTAAATGAATGGTTACATCATCGCTACGACAGGTTGCCTCTTTTTGAACGAATGAAGGAAATTGCAGAAAAACTATCTGAGCAGTTTTATGAGGGAAAACATAAAAAAACGGCAACCTTTTTGAAGCTGTTAAAAGAGAATGCTAACTTTCTTCCAGATTACCGAACGATCTATCGATTGTTTTGGACGAGTTCTTACTGTAAATTCCCAGTATCAGAGGACGAGAGTAAGAATCTTTTAAAAGGAAAAGAAATCTCCTACGAAGAGGCTTTGATCTATTCTTATTTGAAAGGAGTACTCGAAGGATTTCCTTATGAAGCGAATATCAAACAAGTGGTGATCGATGAAGCACAAGATTATAATTTTCTTCAATATCTCATCATTTCGAAGATTTTTTGCAAGTCTGACTTTACCATTTTAGGAGATGTAAATCAGAACATCAATCCTTACTATTCTTACGAATCTCTTGAGGAACTACGACGTATTTTTACGAAGAGTAGCCAGTATTTGGAACTTCTTAAGACGTATCGTTCTTCGCCTGAAATCATTGCTTATACCAATAAGATTTTAGGTTTAAAACACGTCAATGCCATTCGAAAAGAGACGAACAAACCGGTGGTGATGCGAAATCATATTACAGATTTGAAGGATAGTCTTTTGAACGATATTAACAAGCTAAGTAAAGAATACAAAAGTGTTGCCATCATTACCAAAGATTATCAAGAAGCCAAAGACCTCTACGAATTATTGAAAGAAGATCTTCCTATTTCTCTGGTTGATGAACATACTGCCTCGTTTCATAAAGATTTGATCATTGTTCCTTCTTATATCTCTAAAGGATTGGAATTTGATAGTGTCATCGTCTACAACGATCGGTATCATTCTTATCGTAAAAACGAGCGAAATCTTCTCTATGTTGCTTGTACGAGATGTCAACACGAACTCTACATTTATAATTAAGGATTTAGATATGCTTTGACCTTTTTGATTTCATAGAGGGTAACGGCAATGACATTTAGACTGATGCCAATGACGAGTCCCCAGATTCCAATTTTGAAAAAGGATAAAACAAGAAGGAGAATCGAGCGAGTGATCGTTCCCAGCAAAGTAGCTTTCATGGCTGCTTTTCCTTTGCCCATCGCATCTAAACTGAAGGAAAGGGGCGCCTGGATGTATTGTAAAAGGCAAATAGGCGCTAAAAGTCTCATGTAAAGGATTCCTTCGTTGGTATGATAGACTACTTGAAGGGGAAGCTCTGGGACCAATAAAAAGAAAATGGTGACAGGTATTCCGATTAACAAAGAATAAAAAATGGCTTGTTTGATTTTTCGTTTGGTCGAAGTATAATTTTTGTCACTGTAGGATTTCGAAACCACTGGTAGAAGGGCCTGAGAAATGGCGTTGGTAAAGAAAGAAGGCAAGAGAAGCAGTTGAAGGACATAACCCGAAAGAATACCGTATTCTTTTAAAATGTACTCGTTGGAATATCCTACGTAAAGTAAAACACTTGTCAAAATGATCGGTTCTAGAAAGTAACCAAGTGATGCAATGAGACGGCTTGCAGTATTGGGTACACTGATGGAAAGTGCTTCTTTGGTGTAACCTTTGTTGAATTTAAAATCTTCTTTGGATAGTTTGAAATGTTTGGGAAGGAAGAAAAATAAAACGATGATCGAAGTGAATTCGCTGATGATGTTCGAAAGAATGACGAAGGTGACAGCAAACTCCAGTCCTTGTTTTAAGAAGATGGGAATACCGAGAGAAACCAAAATAAGTCTGATGATATCTTCGGTAACATTCGATACAACGTGAGGTAACATCTGTTGTTTTCCAAAGAAGTAACTTCTTAGCATTCCGGATAAACTCGTAAGCGGAAGAACTAAGGCAATGGCTAAAATAGGATAATAACTTCGTGGTTCGTGAAGTAAATTTCTTGAAAGAAATGGTGCAAAGAAGAGAATGAAGAGGATAATGAGAAGATTGATGGTAAAAGAAACAGGAAGGAGAGAAAAAACAAGACGACGATTGTTTTTCTTTTCTTCGGCGACTAACTTAGAAATGGCGATTGGTAACCCAAATTGAGCTAGCCCAATGAAGAGGGAAAAGGTTGGTAAGACCAACATATAAAGACCAAGACCTGTCGTTCCCATCTTGCGGGACATGACA
>CARZYU010000059.1:2397-6127 GCA_949113215.1 uncultured Bacilli bacterium
GTCCTCCAATCATCAAAATGATGGTTGATTTAATAAACTTTTCTTTCAAAAACAATCCTCTCCCTTTACGAAAAGATTATGCAGTTTCTTTCCTAAAAATGATCATTGCCAGTTATCTTATTTCGGATTATAATAGAAAAGAAAGGGTAGGAGATTATGAAGCAAAAGAAAGATCGTCGAAATTATATTCTTATCTGTATTGTCACTATTTTGTTGGTGTTTTTAGGAAGTCGAATGGATTCATTGTTTGGTTCTTCGACTGACTGGGCAAGTCAACATACAGTCTTTCCAGATTATTTTCGTACACTATTCTATGAGACGCATGAACTAATTCCATCGTTTGCCCCACATTTAGGAGCAGGACAGAACATTTGGTATTTTTCTTATTATGGATTATTAAACCCCATTCTTTTGCTTTCTTATCTTCTACCATTCGTTCCAATGACCTCCTACATTCAAGTTGTCAATGTCCTTCTATTGATGGCTTCCGGGATGCTTTGTTACCGACTTCTTTCGAAACATTCAAAAAAGGAAATGTTAAATCTAATCCTTGCACTTCTATTTTTAAGTATGAGTGCGCTCATTTATCAGGCGCATCGTCATTTTATGTTCATGAGTTATATGCCCTTTTTGCTTCTTGCCATCTTAGGTCTTGAGAGAAGAAAAGAAGGGAAAGGAAGTCTTTTACTAATTGCCTCGATTTTTCTTTTGATTCTTACGAGTTATTACTATAGTATCGGGGGACTTCTCACTCTTGGAATCTATCATATTTATTTGACTTGTCAGGAAAAAGAGCTTTCGTTTAGAACGTTCTTAAAAGAAACTGGGAAAACGTTATTACCGGTCATTCTTGCTATTTTACTGGCAGCCTTTTTTCTTCTTCCCACGGCTTATGCGATTACGCATGGTAGAGGAAGTGAGGCAGGAAATCTTTCTTTGTGGAGATTACTATTACCACATTTTGACTTATCCAATTTTTTATACGATGGGTATACGCTTGGAATTTCCCTATTGCCACTTTGTGCCGTCTTCTTTTTGCTTTCTTCGAAAAAAAGAGAGCATCGTGTTTTGAGCATCTTACTGTGTCTCGTCATGTTTTTACCAATTTTTCTGTATCTTTTGAATGGGGGACTTTATTTAAGAAGTAAAGTATTAATTCCTTTGCTTCCCCTTTATTTCATTCAATTACAAAACTTTTTACTAGAAGATGAGAAAAGGATCAAGCATTCTTATGGAATTGGATTTTCGCTTCTTTTTGTAGGAATACTCTATACGGTCGTCTTCCATTCAATGGAATGGTATTGGTTTATCTTTCTTCTTTTGGATTTGGCTTTGGTTATGGTACTTCTTTTTTCCAAAAGACAAAAGATGCTTCTTTTGAAAGGGTATCTCGGTATTTGTATGATCGCTTGTATTGGCCTCAATCAAACAGAAAACTATATGACAAAACGTCAAATGAAACAAATTTTAGAGGATCCTTATATCGAAGAAGTGACCAAAGCGTTAAAAGATTCTTCTAAGGTGGTACGTAGTAAGAATTTAAATGAGCAATATCAAAACATCAACCGAATTCCTAATAGGAACTATTATGGAACCTCCCTTTATTCTTCCACTCAGAACGAACGGTATCATCAATTTTATCGAACAAAGTTTTATCAAGCTCTTGGGAACCGAAATCAATTGATGCTTGGAACTGCGCCAAACTTACTTTTTGATAGCTTCATGGGAATTCGTTATGTATCTTGGGGTCAAGAAGAAAAAGGGTATACGAAAGTGGATGCGCATCTATTTCAAAATGAAAATGCAAGAGATATCATGTATGGCGTAACCGATCTTCTTTCCTTCGAGGAGTTTGAAACTTACAGCGAAGAAGAAAAAATAGAGGCCCTTCTTTCGAAAGCTGTTGTCCAAGAAGGAAATTCTTCGTTTCATCCAACGATGAAAGAGGTAGAACTTTCCTTTGAGGGAGAGGATTCTGATTTGATTGAACAAGAAATACAGGGAAACAAACAGATTCTTACAGTGAAAGAAAAAGCAAAAACTAAGTTTCGCATCAAAGAAGATCTTTCGAATCAAATTTTGCTTTTGTCCTTCCAAGTAGAAAATGAAAGTAGTTGTAACGAGAAAGATCGCTTTATCTCGATCAACGGAATTCGAAATAAATTGACTTGCAAAGAATGGATTTATCATAACCGTAATTATCGTTTTCATTATGTTTTGGGACCAAGAGAAAATTCCATGGATCAGATATTCGAAGTGGAACTTGAAAAAGGAACCTATGTACTTTCTTCCCTTAAAACAGTTCTCTATGATTATGATACTTTTACAAAGACAATGGAAACGATGACAAAGCCTACTTCTATTCAGTATCGTAAAGGGGAATATCAAACGAACATAACGATGAAAGAAGATGGGTATTTGGTAACGAGTATTCCATACGACGAAGGATTTCAAATCACAATTGACAAGGAGAAAGTGGATGGCGAAATCGTCAATGTTTCTTTCCTTGGAGTTCCTCTTCGCAAAGGAAAACATCAAATTACCATTCGTTATCAAGCTCCTTGGTTGAAGCTTGGAGAAGGTGTCAGTGTTGGTGCTTTTCTTGGTACCGTGCTCTTCCTTCTGTGGGAACGAAAAAGGAATCAGAAAAAGTTCTGATTTTCTTTTGCAATAAGGAAAAATATGGTATTATAGTTAGGTGTTAAAGGTGGTAGTATCGCATGAAACGAAGTGAAGTAGATCGTTTGAAAATTAGCCCTATGATGCTTCAGTATTTGGAAGTAAAAGACAAGTATCCAGATACGGTCATTTTCTATCGCATCGGAGACTTTTATGAAATGTTTTTTGAAGATGCTGAAGTTGGAGCTAAAGAACTAGAGTTGGTCCTCACGGGGAAACAAGCAGGGCTTGAGGAACGGGTTCCAATGTGTGGAATTCCCCATCATGCCTACAAAGCTTATTTGGATAAATTAATTGAAAAGGGTTACAAAGTGGCGATCTGTGAACAGCTAACGGAACCTACCAAAGGGAAAACTGTTGTGGAACGTGATGTCATTCAAGTGGTCACAAGGGGAACGAGACTTGACGACATGATCGATGCTAAGGACAACAATTATTTGGCAAGTATCTACGATTTTGAATATTGCGCTATTTTAAGTTATGCGGATATTTCGACGGGTTATTTCTATGTGATGCTCTTAGAAAAAGAAATCGACCAGATGGTTAGTGAAGTTGTAAGTCGTGGAATCAAAGAGGTCATCGTCAATTCGAATATTGATCGCTCTTTCGTTCAAATTTTGAGGGAACAATATCAAATTTTAGTAACGTTTTATGATGAACTTTTAGAAGATCGCTATGAAACGGTCTATTCTCATCTTGCTGATGTTCGCTATCAAACAGGGTTAAAACACCTGCTTTCCTACATCCAAAACACCAAGAAAGGAGAACTTTCACACTTTCAAGCAGCAACCCTTGTAAAACCGCAAACCTATCTTTCCTTTGATGTTCATACGAAGCGAAACCTAGAACTCGTCAAGACGATGCGTTTGAACGAAAGAATGTATAGTTTGTTCTGGTTGCTCGATAAGAATAAGACGGCAATGGGAAGTAGGTATTTGAAACAGAATATTGAAAATCCTTTGACGGATCGTCGTGAAATGGAAAGACGTTATCAATTCATTGATCAACTTCGAACCGAATTTATTTTAAAAGAAGAATTAAAAGAACAATT
>CARZYU010000060.1:0-3570 GCA_949113215.1 uncultured Bacilli bacterium
CCTTTTTCATATAAACTCCCCCTAATCTCTTTATAAAACTACTTTTGAAAGCAGCTTTATTATAGCACAATAACGAAATTATTTCAACAAAAAAAGAAACTTTCGTTTCTTTTAGCGACTTGACCATTCGTATGGGAATCCAACTTTTTCAGTTACTCCCGAAAAACCTTCGTTGTAACGTCTCTTGATGTAATTTTGCCATCTCGTATAGTTCCTGCAATCGTAATCTTGGACATCTCCATAACGACAATCGGCAAATTCTAAGTGCAAGTGCACTCCAAAGGCAAATCCTGTATCTCCCATATAAGCAACTACGGTGTTTGGAGTGACGTATTTCGTTACGTATGGATAATAAACGGTATTACGATCCAATCCTACATATCTTGAAAGATGAGCGTATTGTGATGTATACCATGTTCCATCCGAATCCTGATAATAGATGACTAGCATCAAAGCTCCATAGTTATCGGTCCATGTAGATTTCACAATTCCATTTGCCAAAGGATAAATCGCTTCTCCTCTTCCCCAGCCTCCAGCAATATCATATCCATAATGAAAGCCATCTAGATTGACTCCTCCCCAACCAACATGTTGTGTTAATCTACCACGTTCGGTCGGACGATACCATCCAGCAGCCGAGATAACATCTCCACCTGATTTCATACAATCAATTCCAATACGATCGTTTGGTTCGCAGCCTTTGCTCTTAAAATACTCTACTTGTTTTTGTAAGTCTTCTAGTTGTTTTTTGGCATTGGCGGCAATTTCAGAAGAAGAAGATTTTTCTCCTTCCAAAGAAGCAATTTTAGCATCTAATTGGATTTTCTTCTCTGACATTTCTTTTTGCTTTCGTTCTAACTCTTTGGTACGTTCTTGGTTTTTCACAATCAAAGCTTTTAGTTCATCGATAACACGATTGTTGTATTTTGTAAGTTGTTCAACAATCGCCGTACGGTAAATTAAATCCGTAACATCTTCTGCCCCAAAGATATATTCCATATAGACATTATTTCCATTCGTAATTTGTAAATACTGAAATAGTTCTTTTGATTGAAGCGTCTTTTCTTCAATTTCTTTGTTTGCTTCTTCAATTTGTTTTTGAAGTTCAACCGTTTCTTCCTTCATACTTTGAATATCATCTAAAATTTGGTTGATTTCACTTTTTGTCTTTTTAATCTGTGCTTCGGTTAAGCTGATTTTCGATTGAGCCGAATCGTATTTGGCTTGTTCATTGTTCACTTCATCAATGTAACATTGCAAACGATCACTACAACCAGCACTGACACTCGTTGGTCCTGCCAGAAACCAATCGATCAAAAGAATCCCAAAAAGTAAAATGAACAATACTTTTTTCATTAGACTTTCAAATACTTTCTGACCGCACTGGCACTGCCGATCATACCTACGATAATTCCGATGATGAGTACTGCTAGTGACGAGGTATAAATAAATGGTTCTGGAGTAATCAACTGAACGATTGGAATATAGTGATTTCCTTCCATAACGGTAAATAGGGCACTGTATCCAAAGATGATAATAAGAATAGGAATGATAGATCCAAGCATTCCAAGAACCATTCCCTCAATGATAAATGGTGTTTTAATGGTCGTATTGGATGCTCCCACCAAACGCATAATCGAAATTTCTCGTTTTCTTGAGAAAATCGTCAGTTTAATCGTATTGATGATTAAGAATACCGTAACTAGAATTAAAGCAATCACTGCTCCATAAGCTATTTTTTTAATTGCTTGAAAAACTGCCAACATATTCTTTACGGTTGTCTTTCCGTAACTAACGGTTTCGATTTCTTCCATCTTTTCGATCTTTTCAACCGTATGATCGATTTTTGAAATATCTTTTACTTTGATTTTAAAACTTTCCAAAAGGGGACTGTTTTCTTCATTGAACTGTTTTAAAATATCTCCTACTCCTAAATCTTTGGAGTCTTGATGAAACTCACCTGGAGCATCTAGTTTACTAATGTGTTGAACGGATTCTACGTTATCTGTTTTTTGGATTCGTTTTCCTAGTTCCTCTGTTTCTTTAAATTCTTCTTTTACAAATGCCACAATCGTTTGATCATCTTCTACCATCTTCGTAAAATGTTCGACATTTTTCGACGCTACAATCGCAACAGCCACGATAATTAACGTGATGGTAATACAAGAAATAGATGCTAGAGATAAACTAAAGTTTCGGAAGACACTTTTGAATGCATCACGGAAACTTCTCGAAAACATTCTAAAAAATTTCATCGTCATACTTTCCTTTCTCATATTCTTTAATCAATCGTCCATCTTTTAAGACAACGACATGTTTTTTCATTTTATTTACAATCTCTTTATCGTGGGTTGCCATGACAACTGTCGTTTTGGTCTCTTTATTGATTGATTCAATTAGTTTCACAATTTCTAAACTCATCTCTGGATCCAAGTTTCCTGTAGGTTCATCACACAGTAACAATTTTGGTTCATTGACGATTGCTCTTGCGATTGCTACTCTCTGCTGTTCTCCACCAGATAATTGATCAGGATAATTGTGAACTTTTCCCTTTAAACCAACCAATTCTAACGCTTTTAATACCTTTACTCGAATCTCGTTCTTTCTCTCTCCTAAACACTCCAAAGCAAAAGCTACGTTTTCATAAACGGTCATTTTAGGAAGTAAACGATAATCCTGGAAAACAATTCCAAGCTTTCTACGCAATTTATAAACCCTTGCATTTCGAAGCTTGGCTACATTGATTCCTCCTACAATAATCTCTCCAGAAGAAGGTTTCTCTTCACGATATAACATTTTAATCAGAGTACTTTTTCCACTTCCAGAACTACCGATTAAAAAAACGAAATCTCCTTTTTTAATATTTAAATTCAAATCATAAATAGCAGTAACGCCATTTTTATAACGCTTATTGACGTTCTTTACTCTAATTAAATCCATTCTTTACCACCTAACTCCATCTTAATTCATTATACCATACTAATTTATTCTTGTCTTTGGAAGTTTTTAGTTATTTTGCCACCTTTTACCTCATACGCATCCATCGCGACAAAGAATGCTTCTGGATCAATCAGTTTAATTCCCTCTGTTAAACGAAAGTAATCTCTCGTTGGAATGACTGTCATCAATACATCTTTTTTTCTTTCTAAAAAACCACCTTGTACTTGAAAAAGAGTTACTCCATAGTGGAGACTTTCCATGATGTACTTTTTCACAACCTCCTGTTTTTTGGTAATAATATAGAAAGCTTTGTTTTGGGAAGATCCGCTCATCACTTTATCATAAAACTATTGATAAATACTATGATAATAGCATACAACACGTTGGTCCAATCTAAAAAAATACCTCCTAATAAAACAATCACACCGTTGATGATCAAACTACTTTGCGAAATAGAAATCTTCGCATACTTCAATATAATTTGACTTAAAATTTGGAGACCCCCACTACTAAATCCCGTTTTATAGACAATTCCACTGGTAAGTCCGCCTAAAAAACCAATTACGATGGATACTAAAATCATATCCGAAGTATCAAATCGTAAGTAAACACCAATCGAAGAAGTCAATT
>CARZYU010000060.1:3580-5648 GCA_949113215.1 uncultured Bacilli bacterium
GGATAAACGATCGTTGCTAAGATCGTACCAGTTGTAGCTTCCCATCCTAAAAAGACAACACTGATGACTAACATCATAAGCGAAATAGATAAAATGACGATTGACGGATCTAGATCAAATAAATAGTTTGTGATAACCGAGATTCCATTGCTCCCTCCTGCCACAATTTGTGCAGGCAACTGAAATAAATTGAAACAAATAGCCGAAAGGAACAGAGCAATCAACATTAAAATATAACGAGAGACAAGATGCTTTTTTTTCACTCTTTCTAATAATTGCTGCATATTAGGCACCACCGAACACTTCATAGGAGTCAGTTACTACAAAGAAGGCTTCTGGATCAATTTCATGAATTCCTGCCGTTAAGCGAAAATAATCTTTCGTTGGGATGACACACAATAGAACGTTTTGATATTCTTTCGTATAACCTCCATGTGCTTTGAAGATTGTTACCCCGTGGTTTAATCCTTTCATAACGAATTCCTTGATCTTATCTTCCTCATTGGTAATGATATAAACTGCTTTACTATCTGAAATTCCCAAGACAACTTTATCCGTCATAACACTGATGATATAAAGAACAATAATCGCATACATCATCCGTTGTGTACCAAAAATAAAAGCACTCGAAACGACAATCAAGCCATCGCTTACTAGCATCGAATTCCCAAGACTCATTTTGGCATATTTCGATATAATTTGATTGATGATATCGGTTCCACCTAAAGTGAAACCCGCCTTAAAAATAAGTCCCGCTCCTAAGCCATTCAAAACTCCTCCAAAAATAGCAGAAAGAAGAAGTTGGGACGTATCAATGTCAATATAAACACTGATGTTTTCTGTCAGTTTTACAAAAAGAGGAAAGAGTAACGATCCTACAATAGACCCTAATGTTTTCTCTTTTCCAAGCAAGATCCAGCTTACGAGAAGCAATAAAATATCAACGACTGCTATAAAGATAGAGGGATCTAAACCAAAAATATGTTTGGTGATTAAAGAAACTCCGCTGACCCCACCAGATACAATATTGTTAGGTCTCATAAATAAATTGAAGGCAACTGCAACCAACAGAGTTCCAATCAAAAACTCAACATAACGTTTTATTCTAGACTTATGATAAATCTCCTTTAAAACATTAGGATCAAAGCCTTGTTTCGTTAAACCAAACACACTAGATTCCTCCTTTTAATTCTCCCTCAATGAACAAACCAATATCTCCATCTAATACTTTAGCTACATTGCTCGTCTCAATTCCTGTACGATGATCTTTTACCAAAGAATAAGGATGCATCACATAACTGCGGATTTGCGAACCAAATTCGATATTCTTCTGTTCTCCTTGAATATTCTTTTTTTCTTCATTTCTCTTTTCTAGTTCCAATAATTTTAATTTAGCTTTCAACATGTTCATAGCAATCACTTTATTTTGAATTTGACTTCGTTCTTTCTGACAAGTCACAACTATTTTCGTAGGAAGGTGGGTAATACGAACCGCACTGTCTGTTGTATTGACTCCTTGTCCACCATTTCCACTGGAACGATAAACATCAATTTTTAAATCTGCTTCGTTCACTTCAACTTCAGAAACTTCTTTCAGTTCTGGAGTAACATCAATCGAAGCAAAAGAAGTATGACGGCGATTGGCAGAATCAAATGGGGATAAACGTACCAAACGATGTACGCCCTTTTCTCCTTTTAAATAGCCATAAGCATAATTACCTTTTATCAACAACGACGCACTTTTGATTCCTGCTTCTTCTCCATCCTGATAATCTAATATTTCATAAGAATATCCCTCTTTTTCACACCATCTCGTATACATACGATAAAGCATCAAAGCCCAATCACACGCTTCCGTACCACCAGCACCAGAATGAACTTCTAATATACAGGCATTTCCATCATAGGGACCATTCAATAAGAGATAAATCTGTACTTCTTCTAGTTGTTTGGTAATCGTTTCTAATTCCTCACTAAGGGAAAGAAAAAACCCTTCTTCCTTTTCTTCTTTCGAAAGTTCTAACAGTTCTAAATTATTCTCAATTTGCTCTTTTAAAGTAACGATAGT
>CARZYU010000061.1:0-259 GCA_949113215.1 uncultured Bacilli bacterium
CAAGCGATCGGCTTGTTTGAACTGGGCTTTCATGCTTCTACCCATCAATTCCATGTCACAAGAGAATCCTGCCAAACGAAGTTCCTGGGCAAGGTAGAGGGCATAGTCTTTTTCCTCTTCGTTGACGTGAAACAAAAAGACATCGATTTCATCTTTGATCGGTAGGGAAACATTGGTTTCTTCTAGTAGAAGCATCACACGATCGACTCCACAAGCAAATCCCATGGCTGGAGTAGCCGGTCCTCCCAATTCTTCAACT
>CARZYU010000061.1:269-825 GCA_949113215.1 uncultured Bacilli bacterium
GGAACTGTCAGGATATCCAAATATTTTTTTACCTCTTCGAAGTGTTTCTTACTTTCTTCGTTTAAATAATCCAAAATACAAGGAGCATTTTTAATCCATTTGCTTTCGGCATCTACTTTACAATCCAAAATACGAAGGGGATTTTTTTGAAGACGATTCTTACAATCCTCACATAACTCATCGATATGTGGCGTAAAATATTCAACCAAAGCTTTTCGGTAAGCATCTCTCGACTCTTTATCTCCCAAACTGTTGATTTCCACACTAATGTCTTTTAGACCTAACATTTGATACAACTGATAAGAAATGGAAATCACCTCGGCATCGATCAATGGATCTTTGCTTCCCAATACTTCCATTCCAAATTGAAAGAACTCTCGATTTCTTCCCGCTTGAGGTCTTTCGTAACGATACATTGGCCCATGATAGTAAAGTTTCACTGGTTGCGTAGGATCTCCATACATCTTATTTTCAATGTAACTACGTACGACGCTTGCGGTTCCTTCGGGGCGAAGGGTCATCTTACGATTTCCCTTATCGACAAAATCATAGGTCT
>CARZYU010000061.1:835-5072 GCA_949113215.1 uncultured Bacilli bacterium
GTAACAATATCACTGCTTTCACCAATCCCCCGATGAAAGAGTTCACTCTCCTCAAAAAGAGGGGTACGAATGAAATGATAATTATACTTTTCCATCGTAAAATCAACGAGATTAGAAAAATACTGCCATCTTTTGGCATCCTTTCCAAACAGATCGTAACAGCCTTTTGGTTTCGTTATCATAGATATCCTCCTTGAATAAAAAAAGTGCCACCCTCCTAAGGACGAGTTTCCCCGTGGTGCCACCTTAATTCCATATTGCTATGCTTTCTTCTTTTAACGCAAGAATGACGCTTCTACCAACAGAAAGTGTCTTCCCTACTTCTTTCTTTGTATTTTCACCAACCATACAATCTCTAAACAAAAAGAAATAGATACTCTTCTTTCCATAGAAGATACTTAAATTATACAAGATTAATCCTGTTTTGGAAAGCTCTTTTGATAGATTTTTCTCCCAAGTTCTTGATGATTGTCAAGTCTTCTTTGGAAGGAAGAAAGGAGTTCCTCTTCTTTTAACCCCAACATCGATGGTACCGATAGATCATTCAAAGATCGCAGTTGAAAAAAGTGGTTTAACATTCTTTCTCCCTCTTTTCTCGAACTAGAATAGACATCGCTTAGGGCAAACCCTAATATTGGTCCTAAAGAATATTGGAAAAAATCTGTCATTGCTTCTGCGATCAAAGAAACTTCTCCTAGGGAAGAAAATAGACTTGGATTTTCAAATAGATAGACCATGTATAGTGCAGCATTTTGTTTTAACAGTATAAGATTATTCTTTTCTAAATGCCAAGCATCTTTCGAATACATAGGATTCTTTGCTAAAAACTTTAAAAATTGATCTTCCAAAAAAGAAGAAACAACTTCTCGATAAATTCCATAGTATAAATAATTGATCAAAGAAGAGCCGTTAAGATCACCTCGTTCAAAATCGTAGATATGCATCACTTCATGATTGAAAGAAGTCAAAGTTCCCATTGATATTTGGTCATTTAAAACAACAAGATAAGATTCCTTTGTTTGAAAATCAAGCATGCTTCCTCCATCGAATTCAAAAAATTCTGGATTTTCGTCAACCACAAAGAAATCAACCGACTTTCGTTTGGCCAATTTTTGCAACTTCTCATCATAGTTTGAAAAGAAATCGTTCAAAACGGCAACTATTTCCTCGTTTCTTAACGGTCTTGATTGATAACGATTCCCCTTTTTCTCATCAAAAGAGGCAAGCATGTCGTAATAAGGATATAGCAATTCAAAGTATTGCTCTTTATTTTCGTGAAAAAAAGCAATACTCTGTCGATCTAGTTTTCGTACCTTTTGCATGTACTTTTGGAAATAGAAATTACGTTTGATTCGTTTACTTCGTTTTTCCTCATTCCAATTCTCGAAAAGAAGTTCATTTACTGATTCTAAATATTCCATCGTATTCATTATAATCTGACATTGTTCAAGTGAATGCACTTGCGATAATTGACTTCTACATTCTTCTAATCGCCGATTAATATATAGTTCTAATTCATTTAAATTCATCATTTTCTTCCATTCAATTCATTATTATCTTAATACTTTGGCTTTTTGATACGCTAAATTAGAGCGTTCGATTTGTCCATCTTTTTTCAAAAGACGTCCTAAATCTTCATAAAGACTCACAATAAGAGGATTTGTCAGATAAGGAGAGGAATCTTGAAATTCAGGAAGTGGATAAGAACGAGCAATTTCTAATGTTTGAATCGCCAAGGAAAAATTTCCTTCTCTTTCATAAACTTTGGCAAGATAGCGAGCTGCATTCATATGAAGATCTTTTTCAAGCATCGTAAGAAACGTTTCTTTTGCTTCTTGATAGTCTCCTAAACGGTATAAAGAAAAACCTTTTTCAAAAAGAGCTTTGTTCTCTTCGTTCGAGAGCTGAAAGTACTCTCCTGCTTCCTTGGCATAGCAAAGAGCCTCGATATAGTTTCCGTGGAAATTTTCGATACGAGCCAAATGATAAGAAACACGTCCATTGATGCTATCAGCTCCATCCAACATTCTAGCTTCTAAAAAGTATTCGTAAGCTTTCTTTCGATCATAGAGACGATAGTAAGCATCTCTTCCTAACATATACCGACAATACTGAAGAGCTTGATCCGATAAGCAGGGCATCTCCTTGTCTCTTTCATCCACCATTTTAAAGTATTCCATTGCTTGAACGATACTTTTTTCTTCGCGACGCTGAAGTAGCGAACAAGCTAGCATGTAATAAGTTGAAGTATCGATCCGTTTAAAATCTAATAGCATCTCTAGCCAGGGAATGGCTTTTTCATATTCTTGTTTTTGAAAAAATTTCTTTGCCGTAGAAAAATAATACTCTTCGTGTTTCAAATCGATCACCGTACTTTCGTTTCTTGACTGTTTATTTTAAAAGATTTCTTCCCTTTTGTAAAGAAAAAACGCATCGATCATTTCAATGCATTTTCTTTTTTCTTACTCTTTTTCGTCGTGTTTTTTACTTCTTCTACTTTATCTTTGATATCGGATTTAAAGAAACGATAGGTACAGCTTAGAAGAATGAAAATCGGTAACGCGATGACAATTCCAATAAACCCTCCTAAAGATCCTCCAATGGATACGGCAAGAATTGCACAAAGTGGATTGATGTTGTTGGTTTTCCCATAGATTCTAGGAGATATGATATAACCATCCACTTGAGGAAAGATCAAACAAATGACCAATGTTTTGATCACCAAAGCAGGAGAAATAACGGTGGCTGTGATGATTGCAATGACATTCGTAATGAGTCCTCCGAAATAAGGAATCACGGTTGTAACACAAGCTAAGATTCCAAGAAGCAACCAGTTTGGATGTCCGGCAATAAAGAACAATAAACAATATTCAAATAACTGGATCACCATGAATAGAGCTAATCCATTCAAATAGTTTCCTAACTCCTGATCTAGTGCCTTGACATAGCGATAAGCTCTTTTCTTTATTTTGTAAAGGAAGGAAGAAATTCCATGACGAATTTTTTCCATATCTACTAAGAAATAAATGGAAACGATCAAGACGATGATCGTATTGGTAAGCAAGTTGATCGACTGTCCTACCAAATGGATGGTTCCATCACTTACGACATCTCCTAAATTTTTGATGAGATCATTTAAGGTGTCCGTGACAGATGCCTGAAAATCCCCCAAATTGACATCTAACTTCATGGAAAGGTCTTGAATGACTTCGATGATGGTTTTCGAAAAAGATACCAACTGGTCATAGACCAAAGGAAGGGTAATCCAAAGAAGCCCAACAAGAAAAGCCAAAACAGTAACCGTAACGACAGTCACGGCTAAGCCATGACGAACTCCCTTCTTTTCCAAAAAACGGACAAAAGGATAGAGCGCATAGGCAATGGCAAACGCAACAATGAAAGGAGCTAACATTCCAATGATTTTAAAAACAATGGCTCCCCAAGTGCCAATGGTCGATACTCCGAGATAAAGCACTAACATCAATAACAAAATATTCAATAAGGTATAATTTACTTTTCCTTTCATATTCTCACCTCTCCAGCCAAATTGTCGTAGGTCCAAGATTGGTAAAGCGAACTTCCATAAATTCTCCAAACGCCCCTACACTAACAGGAATTTCCTTCGCTAATTCTTCATTGAATTTCTCATACAAAGGTTTTGCTAGACTTCCAGGTAATGCGGCTTGATAACTTGGGCGATTCCCCTTAGTTGCATTCCCATAAAGGGTAAATTGAGAAACCGAAAGTGCACTTCCCCCAATCTCTTTGACGGATAAATTCATCACTTCATACTGATCTTCAAAGATGCGTAGATGAACGATTTTATTTACCATCCACCGAATCGTTTCAAGACAGTCCCCTTCGGTAAAGGATACCAATAGCATCAGTCCTAAATCAATATGGGAAATTTCTTCTCCCTCGACCAAAACGGAAGCATTTTGGCATTTTTGTACCAATACTCTCATTTGACAAGTCGCTCCACTTTCTCTACATAATTTACATTGTTCAAAGATAAGAACAATTTTTCTAATTGAGTACTGTTTCGCACCAACACGTCCATTTCATAAATGAATTGATCGACCTTGTTGGTTGTGACAATGCGTTCTACTCCAATATCTTGTACACTCATCTTCTGAACGAGATCTGCTAGTTTATTTTCTCTCGTATTACTATATATGATGATCGTCGTCAGATATTTCTTGGTCGTCTCACTACTCCAACTAACACTGATGAGCCG
>CARZYU010000062.1 GCA_949113215.1 uncultured Bacilli bacterium
TAGAAAAAAAATAAAAAACCGCAAAATGGTTTTTTATTTTACAATTTTAATGGTTTCAATAATTGGTTGGTTTTCTTTTAATGTTGTTCCGTTAGAGTCTTCTACTTTCGTATTTTCACAAATAGCATCGACAACTTCCATTCCTTTTGTAACAGTTCCAAAAGCAGCATAATCTCCATCCAAATGAGGACTATCTTGATGAACGATAAAAAATTGGCTGGAAGCACTGTTATTATCAAAACCATTTCGTGCCATAGAAATTACTCCCCGTTTATGAGACAAGTTATTTACAACTCCATTGTTTGAAAACTCCCCTTTGATTGCCTCCTTGCTTCCTCCTGTTCCGTTGCCTTCTGGATCTCCTCCTTGAATCATGAATCCAGAGATAATCCGGTGAAACGTCAAATTATCGTAAAATCCAGCTTCCACTAACTTCACAAAATTAGTAACCGTAACTGGTGCGATATCTGCATCTAGTTCTAATGCAATCGTCCCATAATCCTTTACTACAATTTCGGCCTGATAGGTTCCCTTTAAAAGATTTTTTGATTCCTTCTTTTCACAACCACAGCAAAGAAGCATCATACAAATCAAAATCATTCCTAATTTTTTCATATCTTCCTCCTTGTTTTATGATATCAAAAAAGAAGTTCTTTGACTAGAACTCCTAAAGATCTTTTGCAACTCGATTCTCTTTTAAGTGTTTTAATTCGTAAATGAACAACAAAAGCGAAAGTAAAAAGGCTAATCCATCAGCAACAGGACCACTCCATAAAACCCCATGAATTCCAAAAAGAGATCCTAAACATAGCCCTGCTGGGATGAGAAAAACGATCTGTCTTGAAATACTACAAATACTTGCTTTGATTGGTTTTCCAAGGGACTGAAAGAAAATACCAGCAGAAATTTGAAAACTATTCAGGCAAGTAAGTATTAAAAACGTACGAAAACAAAGAACCGCGAATTCGTTGTATAAGGCATTTCCACTACCAAAAATGGCAATCAATTTGTCTGGAAAGAGTTGAAAGCAAAGAACTGCAATGACACCAATACTCATATTGATGAGAATAACTTTTTTAAACGTTTCTTTGACGAGGTCAAAACGTTTTGCTCCATAGTTATAGCCTACAATTGGTTGACTACCTACTGCAATTCCTACAATGATGGAAGTGAATATTTGCGTTATTTTCATGACGATACCAAAGACAGACAACGGAATATCTGCTCCATATTTTGATAAAGCTCCGTATTTCACCAATAAGTTATTGTTAAAAATAATGACAGCTACGATCGTCAATTGCGTAATGAGACTACTGACACCATAACTTAATACTTTGAAAATCTTTTTCGATAAAAGAAAATCCTGACGTTCTAATGAAATGGAGCGGAACTTTCTTAAATAAAGTAAGCTAATCAAAGCGGAAATCAATTGTCCTACAATCGTAGCAAGAGCGGCACCTTTGATTCCCATATGCAACGCAAAAATACAAATAGGGTCAAAGATCAGATTGAAAATGGCTCCTACTAGCATACTAACCATAGCATAACGTGGGGATCCATCAGCTCTAATGATACTGTTTAGCGAGGTGGAAATGATCATGAATGGCAATCCTAATACAATGATTCTTCCGTAATCCATCGCATAGCTCTTTACAATTTCAGTAGAACCAAACAAATCCAAAAAGAAGGACAAGTTACATCCGAACACCAAAAAGAGAAAAAATGCAATCAATAACGTAAACATAATGGCATTTCCGATTCCCTTTTTGGCTTCTTTGAAATCCTTTTCTCCTAAGTTAAGACTCAAAAAGGAGGCAGCCCCATCGCCAATCAACAAAGAAAGCGCTGTTCCAATCACAACCATAGGGAAAACA
The DNA here is from genome assembly GCA_949113215.1 of uncultured Bacilli bacterium. Taxonomy (GTDB): domain Bacteria; phylum Bacillota_I; class Bacilli_A; order RF39; family UBA660; genus CARZYU01. Next base: position 1,875 of record CARZYU010000062.1, read on the forward strand.
ACATTCGTTGCAGCATTGCAAAGATATCCTACCCCTTCAATATGTCCAATAAAGATTTGGTCTACGATATTATAAATCGAGTTGACCAACATACTGATGACACAGGGAATGGCAAACTTTAAAAGTAACTTTCCTACTTTTTTTGATTCAAAAATATTTGTTTCTTTCATATTACTTCTACTCCTTTTCGAACACAAAAAAAGGTATAAGAGTACGGCTTTCTTACACACTTTTCTAGCACGCCAACGATACTGATTATACCATATTTTAAATTTTAATCCAAGTCATTTTGGGAAAGTTCATGGAAGTAATTTGCAATGACTTCATAATCACAATATGGTAAATATTCTTTACCAATGGCCATATAATTGTCTCTTCCTTTTCCCACAATCAAGACAATGTCATTCTCTTTAGCAATCATAAAAGCCTTTTTAATAGCCTCTTCCCTTGAAAGAATTCTCTCATAATTGGTTTCCCTAGAAGAACCTATCATATCGTCGATAATTTGATTTGGATCCTCTTCTCTTGGATCATCACTCGTAAAGATGACGTGATCCGATTTTTCTAAGACAACCTGCCCCATGAAAGGTCTCTTTTCTCGCTCCCTACCTCCGGCAGAACCAGTAACCGTAATGATCTTTCCTTGCTTCACTTTTTCAAAAAAGGACAAGAGTTGATCTAAAGCATCTTCCGTATGAGCGTAATCTAAAATGATCTGATAATTTTGTCCAAATCTCAAATTTTCCATCCGGCCTGGAATCTGATGGAGATTTTTTGCTCTTGTTTGAATTTCTTCCAGCGAATATCCCATTTTAAGTAAGCAATGAATTGCAGCAGTTAGATTAAAGACATTGAATTCTCCCAAAAGTGGAGAAATAATCTCAATTGGTTTTTCCTGATATACAAGCTCAATTAAAGTACGATTTTGTTCACAACTATAATGTTTAATTCGTAAATGGTCTTCTTCTTTGCTACCATAAGTTTCTATTTTTCCACTACTTGCTTCCATCATTTCGGCAACATGATTCGAACCAGAATTCAAAATACAAAATCCACTACCCGAAGTTTTGGCAAACAGTCTACTTTTACAGAACACATAGTTTTCAATTGTTTTATGAATGTTCAAATGATCCTCGGTAATATTAGTTAATACACTAATATCAAATGTAAGCAACGATAAACGATCGCGATAAAAGGCTTCACTTGAGGTTTCCATACAAACAACTTTACAGCCTGCTTCTACAAAACGATTCAAGTAAAGAAACATTCGATCAGCATCGGGTGTAGTATTTCGTATTGGTTCTACAAATTTACTACACCTGATTCCATTGGTTCCAATGTAACCGCAAAGATCATTTCCAAGAAGTTGTTGAATCATTTCAGCAACACTGGTTTTTCCATTGGTTCCAGTTACTCCAATCAAAAACAATTTTTCTTCTGGGTGATCATAAAACTTTGCACATAGTTTTGGCAATTCTAAATTCGTATCTTCTACTAAGATAACAGGAACCTTAGCTTTGATTCCCTTTTTACTGACGACAATAGCCGCCGCTCCATTTTCAATCGCTTCCTCAATGAAATCATGTCGATCCACGGTAACTCCCATTGTACAAACGAATAAATCTCCTGGCTCTACTTCTTTGGAATTGATCTTAATTGACTTTATGAGACAATCACTTGCCCCTTGATACAAGTCACTCAATTTACGCATATTATCACCCACATCCTATTTGATTTTGCTATTCATTCTTATTATATCCTAAAAAAGAAATTAAGTCACTTGCTCTAAAGAAAAAGGAAAATTACTTTTCCTCTCCTTTCATAAATTTTAAATTATTTCTTAAACGTTCTTCCTTCGGATTTAATGTAATGGCTTTTTCTAATGCGATTAACGCTTCCTCTTTTTTTCCCAAATAATATTTTGCAATGGAATATAAATCGTAGATAGTACTATCCCAGCAAAAATTCTCGTTGATATAAGACGCTGTTTTTTCTTGAATCTTGAAAGCTTCATCAAGATAGAACTCTATTTTTTCAAAATCTTCTAATTGATAATAAAATAGGGCCATTTCAACGTAAGCCTCTCTTGTATAAGGACACTCTTCAATCGCCTTATGAAGCCACATCTTTGCTTCTTCCATTCGATTTAAATGTAAATAACTTCGCGCAATATAATCGAAGCAGCACGTTCTTCTTTCCAGGTTGCACGTGGTAGAGATAAATGCTTAATTAAAGTATCAATACAATCGTTCCATCGTTCATAATACATATACTCTCTTCCCAAATAGTGCATATTTCGATCATCTTCTGGATCTTCTTTTACGGAAAGTTCCAAAAGTGGTAAATAACTACTTCTCGATTTTGTAACATCGGGATGATGATCAATGATAATATCTTCTGTATGCTTAATTTGTTCTTGCCCTTCTTTAATATAAGTTAATACTTCATGAACAGGATGAGTCCAAATGTAATTGTTTCTTGTATGGATCTTTTGAATATAAAAAACAGTAGCAGGTTTTAACTTTTTTCTCCATCCAGATCTAATTACTTCATCTAGATCCATACAGACACAAATATCCACATCTTCAGGAACCAATTGTAACGAACGATTACGTGCAACATCAAAACGCCATGGAGAAAAAGTTTCTTGGTAAACAGTGGCCCCCTCTCTTCTTAAAGCATCCACTGTATCATCAGTTGATCCTGTATCCAAAACCACTACCAAATCCGCCTCTTTCGCCGTCTTCATAAAACGTTTTACAAATTGTTCTTCATTTTTACAAATCGCATAAACTGCTATTTTGTATTTTTTCATAACATCACCTACTGTACTTTATGTTATATAGGAAACTACGAGAATGGTATTCAACTAAAAAAGGATGAAAGTTCATCCTTTTATGAAAATTACGCTCCTGCAGCTGGTCCAGTTGGTCCTTGTGGAATCGTTAAATTAAGAACAAAATTCGGTGCTGTACCTGTAATGGTTGCACTTGCAGCAGTACCAGGATCTCCAGTAGTTACCGTACCAATCGTCAATGTAGGAGTTACGGCTGGTCC
>CARZYU010000063.1:0-966 GCA_949113215.1 uncultured Bacilli bacterium
TTCGATGTCCCTTTTGATGCCATCTTTGATGTTCGTTATGAATTCCATTTGTATTTTGATCGTTTGGAAAGGCGCTCATGGAATTAACGATGGAATGATGCAAGTGGGAGATATGCTTGCTTTCATTCAATATACGATGCAGATTGTAATGTCTTTCTTGATGGTGTCGATGTTTTCCATCATGATGCCTCGTGCGGTTGTTTCCATTCGCCGAGTTGGGGAAGTATTGTCGACGAAAAATAGTATTGTGGATCCTAAAACACCAAAGAGTTACAGCAAACGAATTCAAGGTACTGTGGAATTTCGTCATGTTACTTTCCGTTATCCAGATTCGGACGAAGATGTGTTGACGGATATTAATTTTGTCGCTAAACAAGGTGAAACGACAGCGTTTATTGGAAGTACGGGTAGTGGAAAGAGTACGCTCATCAACTTGGTTCCAAGATTATTCGATGCAACCGAAGGGGAAGTTTTAGTGGATGGTGTCAATGTCAAAGAGGTTCCTTTGAAAGAACTTCATAAGAAGATTGGTTTTGTTCCTCAAAAGGGAGTGCTATTTAAAGGAACCATCAAGTCGAACATTGCTTATGGAAATCCTGATGCATCGATGGAAGAAATTAAGAGAGCAGCAAGAATTGCTCAGGCTGAAGAGTTCATTTTAGAAAAAGAAGATGGCTACGATTCTCCTATCAGTCAGGGTGGAACCAATGTCTCGGGAGGACAAAAGCAGCGTCTATCGATTGCTCGTGCTATTGCCACGAATCCTGAAATTTATGTATTCGATGATAGCTTTTCGGCCCTTGATTTCAAAACCGATGCTGCTTTACGTCAAGCTTTGAAAAAAGAAGTTTCTAATTCGACTACCTTGATTGTTGCTCAACGTGTTAGTACGATTCTAAATGCTGATCAAATTGTCGTTTTAGATGAAGGAAGAGTAGTAGGAATTGGAACCCATCAGGAATTACT
>CARZYU010000063.1:976-4539 GCA_949113215.1 uncultured Bacilli bacterium
AAAACATGTAGCGTCTATCGCGAAATTGCTGAGAGCCAACTGACAAAGGAGGAGATCGATCATGCCTAAAAAAGGACCAAACAATATGCATGGTGCCATGGAAGAAAAGGCGAAAGATTTTAAAGGCACGATGAAAAAATTACTTTCTTATTTGAAACAATATAAAATTGGTATTTTCTTAGTGATCTTCTTTTCGATTGGTAGTGCTGTATTCTCTATTGTTGGACCAAAAGTACTAGGAAGAGCTACGACAGAAATTTTCAATGGACTTTTGGGAAAAGTCATGGGAACCAGTTCGGGAATCAACTTTGAAAAGATTGCAGGTATTCTTCTTACCTTATTAGGACTGTATCTCATCAGTATGCTTTTTTCGTACATTCAAGGCTTAGTGATGGCCGGAATCAGTCAAAGAGTAACGTATGATTTAAGAGATCAAATTAGTAAAAAAATTCATCGAATTCCTCTTAATTATTTTGAATCGAAGACGACCGGAGAAATTTTATCACGAGTGACCAACGATGTCGATACCATCAGTCAGAATATGGATCAGAGTTTAACACAAGTGATTTCGTCTTTTACGATGGCGGTGGGAGTCGTGGTGATGATGTTTACCATCAGTCCATTGATGACTTTCGTTACGTTACTGATTGTTCCCCTTTCTCTATTTTTGGTGATGATGATCGTTAAGCGAAGTCAGAAATATTTCCAAAAGCAACAGTTTTTCTTGGGTGAAGTCAATGGACAAGTAGAAGAAGTGTATTCAGGCCATGAAGTCGTAAAGTTGTTTAATGGAGAAGAAAAGGTTCAAGAAACCTTCGAAAAGACGAATCAGGAACTTATGGATTCTGCTTGGAAGAGTCAATTCTTTTCTGGAATGATGCATCCGATCATGAATTTTGTAGGAAACTTGGGTTATGTCATGGTGTCGATTTTAGGTGGATGGTTGGTTGTCAAAAACAAAATTGAAGTGGGAGATATTTTATCTTTTACACAGTATGTTCGAAACTTTATGAATCCTCTTTCGCAAGTTGCTCAAGTGATGAACTACATTCAAGCACTTGCTGCAGCCAGTGAAAGGGTGTTTGAATTTTTAGAAGTAGAGGAAGAAACTAAAACAGTCAAAAATCCGGTCGATCCAACCAATCTTGCTTCTCGTATTGTGTTTGATCATGTTGGCTTTGGATATCATGCTGATCAAGAAGTCATTCACGATTTTAGTGCGAAGATCAAACCGGGACAGAAGATTGCTATTGTCGGACCAACAGGTGCTGGTAAGACGACGATGGTCAAATTGTTGATGCGTTTTTATGATGTCAATAAAGGTAGTATTACGATTGATGGAGAAGACATTAGACAAATGGATCGCGATCAACTTCGGAATCTGTTTGGAATGGTGTTACAGGATACTTGGTTGTACAGCGATACCATTCGAGAAAACATTCGTTATGGAAAATTAGATGCTACGGATGAAGAGGTAGAAGATGCCGCCATTGCTGCGCATGTTGATCATTTTATCAGGACTCTTCCAGAAGGATACGATATGATCATCAACGAAGAATCGGATAATATTTCCCAAGGACAGAAACAACTTTTAACCATTGCCAGAGTTATTTTAAATGATCCTAAAATTTTGATTTTAGATGAAGCGACTTCGAGTGTCGATACGAGAACAGAGATTTTAATTCAGGAAGCAATGGATCATTTGATGGAGGGGAGGACGAGTTTCATCATTGCCCATCGACTTTCAACCATTCGAAATGCCGATCTCATTTTGGTGATGAAAGAAGGAGACATCATCGAGCAAGGAAACCATGAGGAACTTCTGAAAAAAGGTGGATTTTATGCTACACTATACAATTCTCAATTTGAAGAAGTAGAATCTTAATTATCAAAAGAAAAAGTGTCGAAATTAGTACACTTTTTTTCTTTTCCTTAAATGAAGAAGAAAAAAGTGATATAGTATAGTTATTAGGATAGAAACAGGTGAAAGTGTGTTGAAGAAAAAGAAACAAAAACGAATCTTATGGATTGGTATTCTTTTGATTTTTCTAATACTACTAGTTGTTTTCCTTTTGAGAGGAAGAAATCAGACTCCAACGTTACTTTTAAAAAAGGACTTGACGGCTGAAGTAGGAGAAACGATTAAGGTATCTCATTTTATTGAGGATGTGAAGAATGGTTCTTTGGTATCCAAGGATCAGAAAATGGAAGCAACAAAGTTAGGAAAACAAAAGATTACGGTAGAGATAAAAAATAAAAAAGGAAAGAAAATGAAGCAGTCTTTTTCCGTCAAAGTGATCGATACGAAGAAACCAGAAATAAGCGGTGTAAAAAATTGGGAAACGGTATGTGGTGAGGAAATTGATTTGTTAGAAGGAATTACCGTAGTTGATCTTTCCAAAGAAGCGATTCAAGCGACCATTGAAGGGAAGTATCATTTTGATAAAGTTGGAACGTATTCGCTTTTCTATTTGGCAAAAGACTCTTCGGGGAATGAAACAAAAGTTCCTTTTGAACTTGTCGTGAAAGAAAAGGGTAAACCTGCCTTTGACCTTATGCGAAATGCTGCTTCCAAAGAAGGAATTTCACTCTCCATTATCAGTGGTTTTCGTTCTTATACAAAGCAGAAGAATATCTACAACAATTATGTAGCAAGAGATGGAAGAGAGGAAGCCGATACTTATTCGGCTCGTCCAGGACATTCTGAACATCAAACAGGACTAGCGATGGATATCAATTCTTTGGAGGTATCATTCGAAGATACCGAAGAGGGAAAATGGCTCAACCGAAATTGTTCTCAGTTTGGATTTGTCATTCGCTATCCAAAAGGAAAAAGTGATGAGACAGGCTATATGTACGAACCATGGCACATTCGTTACGTAGGGAAAAAGCTTGCCAAAGAACTTTATAACAATGGGAACTGGATCACGATGGAAACTTATTTTGGACTGACGAGTCAATACGAATAGGGGTGATAAGATGGAAATCAAACGTATTGTAACAGGAACACTAGAGGAGAATTGCTATCTTCTTTTAAAGGATCATAGTTGTCTTGTTATTGATCCTGGAAGTGATGGAGATCTTTTGAAAGAAGAAATCGGAAATAGAACCATCGAGGCCGTACTTCTTACTCATTCGCATTTTGATCATATTGGGGCCTTACGAGAGATTACGAAGAGGACGACTCCTATTTATAAACGGAGTAATCTGGAAGAAAAACAGTATACGATCGGTGATTTTTCGTTTAAAGTGTTGTTTACGCCTGGTCATAGCAAGGATTCGGTTTCCTTCTACTTTGAAAAAGAGAATTGCTTGTTCTCTGGTGACTTTCTGTTCTTTGAGACGATTGGACGGATGGATTTACCTGGTGGAAGTGAACAAGAAATGAAAGAGAGTATAGAGAAATTAAAACACTTTGATGATGCAACAGTGGTATATCCGGGACACGATCAAGAAACGACCATTGGACATGAGCGAAAGTACAACCCATACTTAAAATAAATTTACAACTGTTTTCATAAAATGTTATAATAACGAAAGAAAGAAGAGATAAGATGAAAGAT
>CARZYU010000063.1:4603-4848 GCA_949113215.1 uncultured Bacilli bacterium
CTACCATCAGTCATTTTTTAAAAGATTGGAAGAAGAGCATCAAGTTTTTATTCCCTTTCTTTTTGGGAGCAGGCCTTTCTATTCTGCTTATGAGCAAAGTGATTAACTATTGTCTTCTTCAATTTCCACTTCCGACGACATTATTCTTCGTTGGTTTGATTTTAGGCGGTATTCCGTTAATTTCCAAAAAGATCAAAGGGAAAAAGGTAAATTGGTCATGTAAGTTGTTATTTCTTTTGACGTTT
>CARZYU010000064.1 GCA_949113215.1 uncultured Bacilli bacterium
AGATCTTCAAAACAAAGATATTGTCAACGTCGTAGATGGAAAGAATATTGGGAATATCATCGATGTTAAGATCGATGCAGAGAGGGGAAACATTGTTTCTTTTATCATTGAACCCAATAAAAATTTCTTTTCCTTTTTGAATAAAGGCGTCGATACGGAGATCAACTGGCAGTGTATTACGAAAATAGGAGAAGATGTTATCTTGGTGAAAATCACCTTATGATAATTCTTCTTTTTTTGATCGATGAGAAAAAAGAAAATTCATTTAAAACGAAGAAGAAAATATTCTAAGAAATCCCTTTTTTTCCTCACTCTTACGCTTCTTGGAATGGTACTCTTTCTTCTTTTAAAACTATTGGGAGATCTTGTGAATCCTCTTCTTCTCAAGTACAGTCAAATTGAAACTGAGCGATTTGCTTCTCATGTCGTGGGAGAGGCCGTCAATGAAAAACTTTCTTCTATTTTGCAAGAGGAAGAGTTGTTTGAGGTAATCAAGAGTGAAGATGGAACGATTCAAACAGTTGATTTTAATTCTTCGGTTGTGAATAGAGTGTTGAAACTGGCGATGGATTCGGTCTATGAAAAGTTGAAACTGGTTGAAGAGGGGAAATTAAAGGAACTCAACTTACCAACGACCTTTGATCATATTGAGGTGAAGAGTGGTGCGATTGTCTGTTTGGTCCCGATGGGAGTGATTACGGGAAATTCTCTTCTCATGAATTTGGGACCCAATATTCCTCTTCGTCTGGGTTTTGTTGGAGAAGTTTCGGGCAATATCAAAACCAATGTGAAGGAGTACGGGATTAACAATGCCCTGATTGAAGTGTTCATTCGAATTGAAGTGACTGAACAAATTACGATGCCACTTTTAACCGAACAAGTTCCTGTTTCCATCGATGTTCCCGTAGCGATGAAAATGGTGCAAGGAAAGATTCCAACGTATTATCAAAATGGACTTGATACGAACTCGAAAATTTTTTCTATTCCTTTGGAATAATATGGTATACTTATCTATAGGATAGGTGTCATTATGAAGAAAGTCATGTTACAGGGAAAAGAGTATGAACTCATCAAAAATGAAAAAAATGCTTATGTTCAAGAAGAGGCAGAATCGTTACTGACCGATTATTTTGATGGTTTCGATTATGTGTTGGGGGATTATTCGTACGATAAACTTCGCTTGAAAGGATTCAATGAGAAAGAAAATCCTAATTTTCGTCCGATCAACGACGTGGCGAAGGTAGAAGAGTACATTTTGAACTATTGCTCTTATGGTGCAAGGTATTTTTTGTTAAAAAAAGTAAAATAATGGTTGCAATGAGACAATTTTATGATAGAATGATAATATAAGAGAAAATAAGGGAGGATAGATTACGGATGCAAGAGGAAAAACAAATGATGTCAATCATCTCACCGGATGGTAGCGTCCAAGAAGTGGAAGTTATCGTTTCGTTTAAATTTACGGATACCAACAAAGAATATGTTGTATTTACAAAAAATGAAAAAGATGCCAATGGAAATGTGACGGTTTATGTGTCACATATCGTTCGTGAAGAGGGTCAAGAAGATCCTAGATTAGAAGCGGTTACTGACGATGAAGAATGGAATCGAATCAAAGATTTACTTCGTGAGTTAGTAAAAGCAGGAGAAGAAGCACAATAGAAAGGAGTGATTAACGATGCCAGAGGAAGAGAAGCAGACTTTAAAAGTGCCCGTTCAATCGATTCGTCTTCGAAAAAATGGAAAAGTGAGAAGCATGACAAACGAAGAAGTGGCAGCGTTTAGTCGTCTGATTAAAATGAAAAGTGGGAATCCAGAGAAAGCAGCGAGAGCAGGACGAAGGATTCTTCTACCGAGTGAGGAAGAATTTGAAGAGGTTAGAAAAAACTACTTCGAGCAAGTTGAAAGAGTTCCAGGACATAAACTTACGGTTTTAGCTGGAAATAGTTCGCTTAAAATGCCAGGTAATAAATATGGTTATGTGGCTGCTGGAGTTAAAAAGTTGTCGGCTATAGAAGAGAAAGATAAGGAAGAAGTGAGAGAGATGGACTTAAATCAAGATACAGAAGTAACGTTAGATGAAGTGAACAATCCGTTTAGTGCTATGACAGAGGAACCACAGGAAGTTCAAGATATGTCTTTTGATACAACGGCTGTTACGGAACCTGCTGTAGAAGAGGCTTCTTTCGAAGAGGTAGCTCCAATGGAAGAAATTCCGGTAGAAGAGAGTCAAGAAACAGTTGAAAGTACCTATGAAGAGCCAACTTCAAGTTCTCACTCTGAAGCGGATCCATTTGCTGTAAATGATCGTGTGCTTCAGTCACAAAGAAAGGAAGCTTCGGGAGCAAAATTACTTGCCAATGAAGATGAGGTAAGACCTAAATTTGATCCTGAAGTATTAAAAGCTGAGATTCAAAGAATGAGAGCGATTGATCCGAAAATTGCTGAAGAATTTGAGGCAAAGTACAATGCGATCATGAGGCGTTATGATAATAGTTTAAATACTTCTCAAGAAATTGTAGCTTTAAATATCCAAGCAACGAAAATGGACGAGAGAACAGATAAACTAAAAGAGGCAGAGGAAAGACATATTCGAGAAGAAGAAGCAAAAAAACAAGCTGCTATTGAGAATGCAACAAGATTATTCGATAGTATTGAACAACAGGTTGAAGATTATGCTGACTATTTGGAACCTCAATATAAGACGGTAAAATCGGATTTGGATATTTCGAGAAGACGTATGCAAACGGCAGAAAATCGTTTGTCTAGTCTTGGTCTTGATCCTTCTACCATTCCTTTAGAAGCAACGTTAACTCAAGGAAGACCTTCGAAAGAGGTAAGTCTTGGAGAAGATCCAATGAGTATGGTCAATGCTGCAATGGGAAACGATACGATGGTATCATCAAGAAGCAAATAAGGAAGAACTTCGGTTCTTTTTTTCTTGCTCATAAACCATAAATTAGGACATAAACTAGACTAGAGAGGTGAGAGCTCTTGAAGAATGCCTTGATTTATTATTACAATCTTGATCCAGAAGAATTTTATCAACAGGGTGAGGATTATTTTTTGCATCATCAGGGAGTGACTTACCGATTTTGTTGTTATAAAAGACCTATTGAAGAAATCGTTTCACTTTGGGAACTCAATCGAATGTCATTTGAACTTGGTTATCCCTATCAAAAAATCGTATTGAATCGTGATCGTCAAGTGCTCACTCTTATCAATGAGAGGTACTATGTTTTACTTAGATTTTCTTCTATTCACAATCTCTCTTATGTACCTTTTTCTACACTTAGACAGGAAAATTTGGTGTTATCGGTCGATAAGGTGTCATCTCTCATAAGGAGTGATTGGAAAAGACTCTGGAGTAGTAAAGTGGATTATTTTGAGTATCAGATGGCTCACTTAGGAAGAAAGTATCCATTGTTGCTTTCTTCGCTTCCTTATTTTATTGGTTTGGCAGAAAATGCGATTGGTTATTTGGAAGAGATCAATCGAGGAAATCGAGAATATCCTCCATTGGTTATTTCTCATAGGCGAGTAGGTTGTCATACGACTTTGCTTGATTATTATAATCCATTAGAATTGGTTATTGATGTAAGAGCGAGAGATGTTTCAGAATATTTAAAGTCTCTTTTTTGGGAAAGAGGGATTTTGGAAGTGGATTCCTATATCGATTCTTTGTCTTTTTCCAAAGAAGAGTTTCAACTGCTTTATGCCAGATTGTTGTTTCCTTGTTTTTACTTTGATTGCTATGAAAAAATTGTTTTTCAAAAAGAAGATGAAAAAAAGATCCGCTTGATTACGGATCGAATCGAAGAGTATGAATATTTTTTGTTTCGAGTGTATGAGAGCATTTCAAAACGAGTTTCGATTTCTCCCATTGCGTGGTTGAATCATAAATTCGCTTCTTGATCGTCAATGTTTCGGACTTCTTTGACTTCGGCTACTTCACTCATGATGGCTTCTTCAATTCCGTCCTTCAATGTGACGTCGATTAGGGAACATCCTACACAAGCACCTGATAGTTTGACGTAGACAATTCCGTCTTCCAGTTTTACAAATTCGATATTTCCCCCATCACTTAAGAGAAACGGACGAAGTTTATCGATGATACTTCTTATTTTTAATTCTTGATCACTCATGTTATCACCCATCTCATTATAACGCAAAGGTGGAAGAAAGGGAATAAAATCCATGATTCTTGGACAATCTATGATATAATGGCTTTAAGAGGGTGTAACAAATGAAGTATGCGAAAGGAAAGATTGTGACTGGATGCGTGACTGGAATTGAGAGTTATGGCATCTTTGTAGGACTTGATGAATATTATAGTGGTTTAATTCATATCTCAGAAGTGTCAAATAATTTTGTTCGTAATCTTGGCGATTATGTCAATGTGGGAGAAACCATTAAGGTAAAAGTGCTTGATTGTGATGAGGAAAACTGTCAAGTGAAGTTGTCCATTAAAGACATTGAATACCGAAAAGGTGGAAAGAGACGTTCGAAGATTGTGGAAACGAAAAATGGATTTTCGACGTTAGAGGAATTTCTTCCTCGTTGGATCGAAAGAAAACAGCAAGAAATGACAGAAAATACAGGCGTTTAAAATAAGAAAATAGGGGTTCAAGTATTGACAAAGGAAGTTTAAGCTGGTATATTTAAACATGTCAATCTGTTTTTTTTGGGCGATTAGCTCAGTTGGTTAGAGCACCTGCCTTACAAGCAGGGGGTC
>CARZYU010000065.1:0-1281 GCA_949113215.1 uncultured Bacilli bacterium
GAGACGAGCAATTTACTGAAGTTTGCCAATCGTGATCTCATTTTAGAAATCTTACCAGTCTTAGATAATTTCGAACGAGCGATGAAGTTAGATTCCAGCAATCAAAAAGAAGAAATTTCAAAGTTCTTAGAAGGCTTCAAGATGATCTACACTAGTTTGGTTGAAATACTGAAACGATATGGAGTAGAAGAAATAAAAGCCGAAGACCAGGCATTTGATCCCAATTTTCATGAAGCTCTCATGGTAGATGCTGATGAAACCAAAGAGAATGGGATGGTCTTAGAAGTATTATTAAAAGGATATTTATTAAAAGGTAAGGTCTTAAGACCTGCTACCGTAAAAATCAATCAAATAGAGGAAAAGAAAGGTGAATAAATATGAGTAAAATTATAGGAATTGATTTAGGAACAACGAACAGTTGTGTATCTGTATTAGAGGCAGGGGAGCCTAAAGTTATCCCTAATCCAGAAGGAGGAAGAACCACTCCTTCGGTCGTGGCGTTCAAAAATGGAGAACGTATTGTGGGAGATGCTGCAAAACGCCAAGCCATTACCAACCCAAATACCGTTTCTAGTATCAAACGAAAGATGGGAACGAAAGATAAAGTAAAAGCAGAAGGAAAGGAATATTCTCCAGAAGAAATCTCAGCAATGATCCTTTCTTACATGAAAGATTATGCTGAAGGATATTTAGGAGAAAAAGTAACGAAGGCAGTCATTACCGTTCCAGCTTATTTTAACGATTCCGAAAGACAAGCAACGAAAAATGCTGGTAAAATTGCAGGACTTGAAGTAGAAAGAATTATTAACGAACCAACAGCTGCTGCCTTAGCCTATGGACTTGATAAACAAGATAAATCGCAAACCATTTTGGTATACGATTTAGGAGGAGGAACGTTCGATGTTTCGATCCTAGAATTAGGAGATGGAGTATTCGAAGTAAAATCAACGGCTGGTAATAACAAACTAGGTGGAGACGACTTCGATGAATGTATCATCGAATGGTTGACCGATAACTTCAAGAAGGAAAATGGAATTGATTTAACAACCGATAAAATGGCAATGCAACGTTTGAAAGAGGTTGCTGAAAAGGCCAAGAAAGATCTTTCTGGAGTTACTTCCACTCAAATTTCCGCACCATTCATTTCCCAAGGAGAAAATGGACCTCTTCATTTGGACGTTACACTTACTCGTGCTAAATTTGAAGATTTGATTCGCGATTTGGTAAATTCTACTTTGGAACCAGTTCGTAAAGCTTTAAAAGATGCTAACATGAAGAAAG
>CARZYU010000065.1:1291-2868 GCA_949113215.1 uncultured Bacilli bacterium
GAAGAAAGAAGATTTAGATAAGGTCATCTTCGTTGGTGGATCAACACGTATTCCAATGGTTTACGATATCATAAAGAATGAACTTGGAAAAGAACCTTCAAGAGAAGTGAATCCAGACGAGGTCGTCTCAATGGGTGCTGCCATTCAAGGGGGAGTTTTAACAGGAGACGTAAACGATGTTGTCTTACTAGACGTTACACCACTTTCTCTTGGAATTGAAACATTAGGAGGCGTTATGACTCCACTTATTCCACGAAATACGACAATTCCTACTTCAAAGAGTCAAGTGTTCTCGACGGCAGCAGACAATCAACCTGCTGTTGACATTCACGTGTTACAGGGAGAAAGAAGTATGGCAAATGACAACAAGACATTAGGTCATTTCCAATTGACTGGAATCCCAGCAGCTCCTCGTGGTGTACCTCAAATCGAAGTGAAATTTGATATCGATGCCAATGGTATTGTCAATGTTACTGCAAAAGATTTAGGAACCAACAAAGAACAATCGATCACCATTACTTCCAATACGACATTGAGTGACGAAGAAGTAGAACAAATGATGAAAGAGGCTGAAGCACACAAGGAAGAAGATAAGAAGAGAAAAGAAGAAGCTGACTTAAAGAACGAAGCAGAACAACTTGCCTTCCAAACAGAAAATAGTTTGAAAGAACTAGGAGATAAAGTTAACGACAAAGAAAAAGAAGAAATAGAAGGACTTATCAAAGAAGTAAAAGATGCCTTAGAGAAGAATGATTTAGAAGAAATCAAGACAAAGAAAGAAGCTCTTCAAGAAAAAGCGATGGCTTTGGCTACTAGAGTTTATGAAGAAGCTGCGAAAAAAGCCCAAGCTGAACAAGCAAATCAAGAGGAAGAAGCGACTGACGATAAGAAAAGCAAAAAAGATAAAAAAGTAAAAGATGCTGATTACGAAGAAAAATAAGAGGTTCGAAAGAGTTCTAGGAATTCCTAGAACTTTCTTGAATACAGGAAGTGAGGAGAAGCGATGAACAAGAGAGATTACTATGAAGTCTTGGGTGTTAGTAAAACTGCAAACCAAGATGAAATCAAAAGTGCTTTTCGAAAGTTAGCCAAAAAATACCATCCTGACGTTAGCAAAGAACCAGATGCCGCTGAAAAATTCAAGGAAGCACAAGAAGCTTATGCCGTTCTCTCTGATGATGCCAAACGAAAACAATACGATCAATTCGGTCATGCAGACTTCGATCAAAATGGTGGTCAAGGTGGATTTGGTGGCTTCCAAGGAGGATTTGAAGACTTCGATTTTGGAGATATCTTCGAAAATATTTTTGGAGGTGGTTTCGGTTTTCAGGGTCAATCATCACGTGGTAGAAAAGATCGTCCTACCAAAGGACCAGACTCTCTTCTTCGCATGAAATTATCTTTTGAAGAGGCTGTCTTTGGTTGCCATAAAGAAGTTAATATTGATATAACAGAAGATTGTAAGGAATGCGATGGTAAGGGTGGATTCGATGAGAAGAGTTGTGATCGTTGTCATGGCTCTGGTACGATCACCAGTGAACAACATACTATTTTAGGATCTTTCTTAAGTAAGACGA
>CARZYU010000065.1:2878-3707 GCA_949113215.1 uncultured Bacilli bacterium
ACATGTCCAGAGTGTGGTGGAAAGGGAAAGACGTATGCTAGAAGTTGTTCTGCTTGTCATGGAAGTGGAAGAATTAAGACGAATAAAACACTAGAAGTAAATGTTCCTTCGGGAATTGACAAAGGAGATCGTCTTCGGTTGGCTGGCAAAGGAGAAGCTGGTAGAAACGGAGGGCCTAATGGTGATTTGTATTTAGAGTTTATGGTGAGTGATCATGAATTCTTTGAACGGGATGGAGATGACATCGATTTAGTCGTTCCAATCACGATGACTGAAGCCATTTTAGGATGCAAAAAAGATATTCCAACTCTTTATGGAAACGTAAAATTATCGATTCCTGCAGGAACCGAAAATGGTGATCAACAGCGTTTAAAAGGGAAGGGAATCAAAAACGATGTAGAGCATCGTAAAGGAGATATGTACGTTACAATGAAAGTAATCACTCCAAAAAAGCTATCTCGCGAACAAAAGCAACTGATTGAGAAACTTGCAAATACCGATCTTTCCGATTCTGAAATCAAAACTTTTGATAAATTTGTCAGTAAAAATCAATAAACCAAAAAGATAACATAAGTCACTTTATGTTATCTTTTTTTTGGGACGAAGGCAATGGTAAATCCCAAGGAATCAAGTATTTTTAAAAGCGTATTCAATCTTGGAGAATGTTCCATTTTTTCAATCTTGGCAAGCATTGGTTGACTCATAGAGATCATTTCACATAATTGTCGTTGAGATAGTTGTTTTTCTTTTCGTAGAGCTGCTAATTGTTCCAAAAGGGCAAATTCTTCTTCCAAACGTTTTTGTTCAGAAACAATATATTCTTCTAATT
>CARZYU010000065.1:3717-4711 GCA_949113215.1 uncultured Bacilli bacterium
CATCATGTAGTACATATTCATCAAGTCTACCGATTTTAAAAAGAATGGAACTTGGATCAAAAAGATAAATACAATCTGTTTTAAGAATACTATCTTTTTTTAAACCATTTTTAACATTACTTTTTAGAAGATGATTGTTAGGATAATTTATTTTTTTGATTTGGGAAGAAATCAGCATTCCCTCGTATGTAAGATCAACTCCACGATAGGCATCATCGATGATTGCAAATAAATGATTATGGCCTCGTTCTCCGTTTGGATAGATAAAATTCGCTACAAAAACGATATCACCAATGTCATATTCATCTTGATATGTTTTTTCGCCGATAAAATAGTCTGGATTTCCTTTATGAATTTCTTCTTCGACAGGATAATCTTTAAACGCTTCTGAAAGCGGTTTCAGAATTCCTTTCTCCATGAGTCTTTTTCTTTCGTTTTCTGTCATATGAATCACCTCAAAGCGATGATAACAAATATGATATCAAAGATTCAATGGAAGTTATTTCCAGTAACAAAAAAGAGGATTTCTTCCTCTTAAAAAATGACGGTTTCTAAAATACGCTCAGTATTTTTAAAGTTTAATTTGGCAACGTCTTCTAATTTTTCTTTTCCGTATTTTTCGACAAGCTCTTTTCCTATTTCATCGACCATAGGCCCTGCACCTTTGGGAAGGGGAAGATGGACTTGATCAGCTAACTTATCGAATTCTTTTAAAAAGATATAACGTGAAATGACAGAGCCGCAAGCGACTGCTAGGTTTTGATCTTCTGCCTTTGGGAAAAAGGTAATTCCTCGCTGAATAGGTCCTGTTCCTTCAATATATTCGTAATAGCGCTTTTCTCTTGCAAACTCATCAATAATGATGTAGTCGTAGGCTGGTTTTTCTTCTTGAATCAATTGATAAAGGACTTTGTTATGCAGAATAGATTTGATCTTATTCATGTTAACATCTTTACTATAATTCTGATTAAATTCCTTGTTAGAAAGAATAATG
>CARZYU010000066.1:0-2222 GCA_949113215.1 uncultured Bacilli bacterium
TATAACGAATCTTCCTCTTTTTTTCAATGGTTGAACAAGGTATAATGGAACTGGTGATAAGTATGGAAAAACCATTTGCAATCAAAATGAACCCAACAACCCTAACGGATGTCATTGGACAAAGTCATCTTTTAGGAAAAGGTAAAATTTTAACCAATATGGTGCAAAAGAAAAAACTGTTTTCGATGATTTTATATGGAAAACCTGGAATAGGAAAAACTTCGATTGCAAATGCAATCGTTCATGATTTGGATGTACGTTACCGTTTTTTGAATGCGACGATCGATAAGAAGAAAGAATTTGATACGGTGGTCGAAGAAGCGAAAATGTATGGTGGTATCGTTTTGATTATGGATGAAATTCATCGGTTAAACAAAGACAAACAGGATCTTCTTTTACCGCAACTGGAAAGCGGACTCATTACTTTGATTGGAATGACAACTTCGAATCCTTATCATGCGATTAACCCAGCCATCCGCAGTCGCTGTCAACTCTTTGAGTTGCACGAATTAACGGAAGAAGAAATTCTAATAGGATTGAGGCGCGCTTTACTTCATCCTGATTTGAAGGGAATTAAAATTACGGATGAAGTTCTTACTTACATTGCAAAACTTTCCGGAAGTGATCTTCGTTATGCTTATAATTTACTTGAAATCGGTTACTATGCAGCTGAAAAACAAAACGTTACGATCGATGTGATTAAAAACATTAACAATAAACCAGCGTTCTTCCATGATAAAGATGCTGATGGGTACTATGACGTGCTCTCTGCTTTACAAAAATCCATTCGTGGAAGCGATGTCGATGCTTCCTTACATTATCTTGGAAGACTCATCATAGCAGGTGATTTGGATAGTATCTATCGAAGACTCAGTGTCATTGCTTACGAAGACATTGGTCTTGCAAACCCTTCTATGGGGCCTAAAGTAAGAGCAGCCATTGAAACTTGTGAATTGGTTGGATTACCAGAGGCTAGAATTTCACTTGCCACTTTAGTCGTCGAAATGGCTTTGTCTCCGAAATCAAATACTGCTCATATTGCGCTTGATAAAGCCCTTACGGACATCGAAACTGGACGATGTGATGGTATTCCAAATCATATTAAAAATGGTTCCCCTGACTATAAATATCCGCACGATTATAAAGGGGCTTATGTCCCTCAACAATATCTTCCAGATAATTTAAAGAATAAGCGTTACTATCAACCAAAAGATTTGGGATATGAGGTGAATCTCAAACAGGTATACGATAAACTTCATCCAAAAAAACCTACGAGTGATTCGTAGGTTTTTCGTTTTCTAAAATGAAAAGTTCCAATAAGACTCTCGGTTCTATATTCGTCGATTTCATATCAAGATCTACATGGGCTAATCTTTTTAAAATGGTTTCTAACTCTTCCATGGAATAATCGTAAATGTTTTCTTTTACTTTCTTAATACGATAAGGATTGGCATTTAATCGTTTGGCAATTTCTTCAGAACGAAGTCCTTCGTCGGTAAGTATTTTCACTTGAGACAGTATTTTGTATTGGCTGTGAATTAATCCTAACAAGGCAAAAGGATCGTTTCCTAAATCCAACAAGTCATAATAAACTTCCAAAGCCCTTTTTACTTCCCCCTTTACCAAAGCATTGGTAAGTTCAAAAATATACCCTTCTTTATCGGTTACCTTTCTTGAGACGAGGTCTCTTACATCATCTAAAGTAATCTTTTTTTGAGGAAGACAGTACATTTTTAACTTTTCGCATTCCATCTTGAGCTTTCCCATATCTTCACTACAGTATTGCAAGAGTAATACTTTCGCCTCTTTTTCGATCTCGTAGTCTTCTAAGAATTGTTCTTCCCAATTTGGAATGGTTCCTCCGACCGAGATCAATTGACAGTGAGCTGAAATTTCTTTGGTTTTCTTTAACGTTTTTGTCACTTTAGGAGTGATGAAAAACAGTAAATTTTCTTCCTTGGGATTTTGTAAGTACCTTAGCAAATGAAGATAACTTTCCTCTTTGATGGAACCAAGACTCGCTTGCTCTAGAAAAATAGGATGATAGATGACAATTACTTTTTGATTTGCAAAAAGGGAATACGTATCTAGATCTTCTAAGACTTCTTCTAGAGAATGTTCTTCTAAATCATAACGATGAACATCTGCTTCGAAAAAGCCTCGTTCTTTTCGAATCTCTCGTTCCTTACTCTCTAAGAAAAAGAAGTCGGTTCCTTCCAAGA
>CARZYU010000066.1:2232-3137 GCA_949113215.1 uncultured Bacilli bacterium
TTCATGGGCGATTTTTTCCTCGATTACGTTCAAAAGTTCTTCTAAACGATCGCATTTTCCGCCTCCTTGGGCAAAGGTAGAGCTTCCTCCCCCATTTCCATTCGCTTTAAGACTAAGGTCTTTTACGATGAGTCCTGCTGGAATATCGCAACTACTTTTGGCAAGGAAAGTAACATTTCCATCTGCTTTTTTCATAGCAAAAAGGACAAAACTAGAACCAAGTTGGTTGGCAATCGCATCCATGATTGTTTTTAAGAGATTGACCTCTTGTTCTTCGACGATGTGGATGAGATAAGTACATTTCTTTCCTTTTTTTGCTTGCTTTAAAAAAGTGTCTAAAGAAGAAGTAGCAAGTTTTGCTTTCTCATCCTGATACTGTTTTTCCAAACGTTTCACTTCGGTTTGGACATACTCTGTTTGATTGCGATAATGAATGATGTCTTGATAACTCATGGCTTTTTTATGATCCAATATCACCTCAAATGGAAGTAAAATGCCTTCTTCTTTGGCCGTTTCTAACAATGCTTTGGCTTTGGTCAATTGGCGACTCATTTCTTCTTTGTAAGATTTAATCGCATCTTCCATGGCCTTCTCTACTTCTTCCCCTGTCACTCCCGTGATTCGGTAAACATTACTTCCTTTGGATTCGGAACTTAAAAGCGCAAAATTACCGATTTCCTTGGTATTGACAACATGCGTTCCCCCACAGAGTTCTAACGATTCTCCAATCCGAACAACGCGCACCTTTTCTTGGTATTTATCTTCAAACAATGCCATAGCACCTATTTTTTTTGCTTCTTCTAAATCCATAACTTCGGTGATCGTTGCAAGAGAAGTGGCGATGATTTCTTGAACCCTCTTTTCAATGGTGATAAGTTCTTCTTCGCTGATCTTTCCCGTATAAT
>CARZYU010000066.1:3147-4630 GCA_949113215.1 uncultured Bacilli bacterium
CTTTTGATCATCGACATACGATCCTGCTTGATGAACATTGCGATCCAACACTTCTTGTAAGACGCTTTGAAGAATGTGAACACTACTATGATTATGAGCGATTTTTTGTCTTCTTTCAAAGTCAATTGTAGCTTTGACATTGTCTTTCATCTTCATGGTACCATCTAACAATTCTACTTTATGGATATGTTGGCCATTTGGTGCTTTTACGACATCTGTTACTTTCGCCTTAAAATGATTTCCTTCTAACACTCCAATATCTGCAACTTGCCCACCAGAGGTTGCATAAAAGCAGGTCTTCTTTAAAATAACGTAACCCTGATCTTTGATTTCAGTGACACTTTTTCCATCTTGGAACATACCGATGATCGTAGTTTTTACTTGGTCGGTGTCATAAAGGAACGTAGATTCTTTTTTGAAATTCAATAATTCTTCTTGTTGAACCCCAAAAGAACTTTTATTTTTACGACTATTCTTTGCTTGTTGTTTTTGTTCATCCATATAACGATCAAATTCTTCTTTGGAAACGGTGAATCCTTGTTCTTCTAAATATTCTAAAGTCAGTTCCAAAGGAAATCCGTAGGTATCGTACAATTTAAAGGCATCGTAACCACTGATTGTTTTATCGTGTGAGCGTTCCATCAATTCATAAAGACGTCTTTCTCCTGCAGCTAAAGTCGTATGGAAGAGTCTTTCTTCTTCGTATACTAAACTAGTTACCTCGGCTCTTCTCTCTTTCAAATAAGGATAAGCTTCCTTCATCATTTGGATGACGGTTCCGACTAATTTGTAAAGGAAAGGATCCACGAGGCCTAGTTTTTTTCCAAAGCGGACACTTCTTCGTACATAACCTCTTCCTGTATTTTCAAAAACAGCGCCATCTGCTAAAGCAAAGGTAATTGCTCTAATGTGATCAGCAATTACTTTAAAGGCCATTTGTCCATCGTATTCGATCTTTGTCATCTGACTGATTTCTTTGAGTAAAGGGGTGAAAAGGTCGGTATCGAAGTTACTGTCGACATCTTGAAAGATACAACACCAACGTTCTAATCCTGCTCCGGTATCAATATTCTTGTGTGGAAGTTCTTTGTAATCTTCTCTTTTTACTCCTGCTTTGGCATTGTACTGACTGAAGACAACGTTCCAAATTTCAATGTAACGTTCTTGATCTTCATCCTTTTGAAACTTTTCAAAGGCATCGTGATTGGGATCGTACTTTTCTCCACGATCAAAAAAGATCTCGCTATCAGGACCACTTGGTCCTTCCCCAATTTCCCAAAAATTTTCGTCAAGACGGACTATGTGCGATGGGTCCATTCCAAGACTTACCCATTTTTCAAACGATGCTTCGTCTTTCGTATAAATGGTAACAAACAATTTTTCCTTAGGGATTCCAAACCAATCCTCACTTGTCAATAATTCATAGGCAAATTCGATGGCTTCTTCACGAAAATAATCGCCAATCGAAAAATTCCCCATCATT
>CARZYU010000067.1:0-1984 GCA_949113215.1 uncultured Bacilli bacterium
CGGTGGTGGAAGAAAACCATGGCGTCAAAAAGGTACAGGTCATGCTCGTCAAGGATCAATCCGTGCTGTACAGTGGGTAGGTGGAGGAAATTATGGTACTCCAGTTCCAAGAGATTACAGCAAAAAGCAAAACCGTAAAGAACGTCGCTTAGCACTTAAATCTGCTTTAGCGCACAAAGCAAACGATAAAGAATTAGTTGTTTTAGAAAAGCTAACCTTTGCTACTCCTAAAACAAAAGAAATGGTTGCGTTGCTTGACGCCTTAAAGCTTGCGGATAAAAAAGTACTATTCGTTGTAAGTGAATTTGAAGAAAATGTTATTTTGGCTTCACGTAACTTACAAAATGTTGCTTTGATTGCTAGCGATGAAATCAATGTCTTAGATTTAGTAAATGCAGACTACGTCGTAGCTACAATCGATGCCATTGAAAAGATCGAGGAGGCGTTAGCATAATGGATACAAAGTATTTAGAAATTGTCAAAGGACCAGTTATTACCGAAAAGAGCGGAAACGCTTCACAAAACAATGTATATACATTCAAAGTGGATCCAAAAGCCAATAAAGTAGAAATTAAAAAGGCCATCGAAAAACTCTTTCACGTAACAGTTAAAGAAATTCGTACCTTGAATGTAAAAACAAAGAAAAGAAGAGTTGGACGTTATTCTGGACTTACGAATCGTTCGAAGAAAGCATTCGTAACTTTAGAAGACGGTCAAACCATTGATCTTGGATAGGAGGAGAACATATGGCAATTAGAAATTATAAGCCTACTACGCCAGGACGCAGACAGATGAGTACTTTGGTTAACAAAGAAATTACAAAGAGTACTCCAGAAAAAAGCTTAGTGGTAACATTAGGAAAAAATGGAGGACGCAACAACCAAGGTAAGATCACTGTAAGACATCAAGGCGGAGGCGCTAAAAGAAAGTATCGTATCATCGATTTCAAACGTGATAAGCGTGATATCGTAGGACGTGTGGCTTCGATTGAATACGATCCAAATAGAACCGCAAACATCGCATTAATCAATTATGCAGATGGAGAAAAACGTTACATTATCGCACCAAAGAATTTAGAAGTAGGAATGAAGATTGAAGCAGGAGAAACTGCTGATATCAAAGTAGGAAACGCTCTACCAATCATGAACATTCCAGTTGGTACTTTAATTCACAATATCGAACTTCGCCCAGGAAAAGGTGGAGAACTAGCAAGAAGTGCTGGATCAAGTGCCCAAATCCTTGGACGTGAAGGAAAATATGTTATGATTCGTCTTTCTTCAGGAGAACAGAGAAAAGTACTTGGAACTTGCTATGCAACCGTTGGAGAAGTTGGAAACGAAGACGCTTCTTTGGTTAGCTTAGGAAAGGCAGGACGCAAACGTCACATGGGAATTCGTCCAACCGTTCGTGGATCTGTCATGAACCCTAACGATCACCCTCATGGTGGTGGTGAAGGACGTGCACCAATCGGACGCAAAGGACCAGTTACTCCTTGGGGTAAACCTGCTCTTGGATACAAGACACGTAACAATAAGAAAACGGATAAATTTATCGTACGTCGTCGTAACGGTAAGTAGAAAGGATGATTACAAATGGCAAGAAGCTTAAAAAAAGGACCTTACGTATTTGATCGTTTATTAAAAAAGGTTCAAGAGTTAAATAAAAGTGGTAAAAAAGAAGTTATCAAAACATGGTCTCGCCGTTCCACAATTTATCCTGATTTTATCGGACACACATTTGCAGTTCACAATGGAAAAGAATTCATTCCTGTCTATGTGACCGAAGATATGGTCGGACATAAACTAGGAGAATTTGCCTTAACTCGCAAATTTGGTGGACATGGCGATAACAAAAAATAAAAGTAGAGACTAGGAGGATAATGATATGGAAGCAAGAGCAATTGCGAAAATGCAACGTGTTTCCCCAATTAAGACTCGTTTGGTTGTAGACTTAATTCGTGGAAAAAAGGTTGATGAAGCATTGA
>CARZYU010000067.1:2032-4372 GCA_949113215.1 uncultured Bacilli bacterium
CCATATTAATGAATTTAAATAAAAAACCAGCAAGATTAACGAAAAAAGTATTAGACTCTGCGATTGCCAACGCCGTAAACAATAACGGAGCTGACAGAAACGCATTGGTTGTAAGCGAAGCAAGAGTAGATGCTGGTCCTGTGATGAAACGTCATATGTTTGATTCTCGTTCACACATCGGACACAAAGATAGAAGAACCAGTCATATCGTCATTGTTGTGAGTGATGAAAAGAAAACTGGAAAGAACAAGTAAGGAGGTTAGAACATGGGACAAAAGGTAAATCCGAATGGACTTAGACTTGGCATCAATAAAAGTTGGGAAGCAAGTTGGTATGCTGAAGGAAAAGATGTTGCAAACAAACTTCATAACGACATCATCATCCGTGAATACTTTGCGAAACATTTAAAAGATGCTGGAATTGCAAAAGTTCAAATCGAGAGAAATGCCAAGAGATGCGAGATCATCGTTAGTACTTCAAAACCTGGTATCATGATTGGAAAAGGTGGAGAAGGAATTGAGAAACTCAAGAAGGCATTATCTCGTTTAGTAGACGAAAACATTCAAATCTCAATTGTAGACATTAAAAAGCCAGATTTGAATGCTCAATTAGTTGCTGATTCAATCGCAAATCAAATTACAAATCGTGCATCATTCCGTATGGCACAAAAAAGAGCCATTCGAAATGCAATGAAAGCTGGAGCTAAGGGAATTAAAACATTGGTATCAGGAAGATTAAATGGTGCTGATATTGCTCGTAGCGAAGGTTATACAGAAGGAACAATCCCACTTCATACATTGAGAGCTGATGTGGATTATGCCACGAGCGAAGCCGATACTACATTTGGTAAGATCGGTGTAAAAGTATGGATCTACATGGGAGAAATTCTTCCTTCAAAAAATACTAAGGGAGGTAATTAATTATGTTGATACCATCAAGAACGAAATATCGTCGTGTTCACAGATTACCTTACGAAGGAAAGTCACGTGGTAACCGTGAATTAGTAAATGGTGACTACGGATTAATGGCAAAAGAAGGAGCTTGGATTACAGCAAATCAAATCGAAGCTGCTCGTATTGCTATGACACGTTATATGAAACGTGGTGGTAAAGTTTGGATTAACATTTTCCCACACCTACCATTGACACAAAAACCAATTGGTACTCGTCAAGGAAAAGGTAAAGGTAATGTTGAAAAATGGGTAGCTGTCGTAAAAGAAGGAAAAATCATGTTTGAAATTTCTGGAGTAAGCGAAGAAGTTGCTCGTGAAGCATTGCGCTTAGCTAGTCACAAACTTCCCATTACCACAAAATTTGTTATGAGAGAAAATGGTGGTGACAAGAATGAAGGTTAATGAAATTCGAAACTTAACGACAGAAGAAATCAATGCAAAATTAGTAGAAACCAAACAAGAGTTATTTAACCTTAGAATGCAACAAGCAACTGGTAACTTAGAAAAACCTTCAAGAATAAGAGATTTGAGACACACCGTTGCAAGAATGAAGACCGTTTTAAAAGAACGTTCGGAAGAAGTTGGAGAGTAGGAGGGTTAATATGAACGAAAAGAAAAGTCGTGAATTGGTCGGTACAGTTGTAAGTTCTAAGAACAATAAGACGATTACAGTAAAAATTGAAACTTACAAAAAACATCCGCTCTATGGAAAACGTGTCAAATATACGAAGAAATATGCTGTACATGACGAAAGCAATAAAGCAAAAGTTGGAGATGTTGTTCGCATCGTCGAAACAAAGCCAATTTCAAAAACAAAGCATTTCTATTTAAAAGAAATCGTAAAAGAAGCAGTTATTTTATAACTCTTAGGTGAAGGAGGAATAGTTATGGTACAACAAGAAACCCGTTTGAAAGTTGCAGATAACTCTGGAGCAAAAGAATTGTTAGTAATTCGTGTTCTTGGAGGAAGTAAAGTTAAAACTGGTAATATCGGTGACATAGTTGTTGGTACAGTGAAAAATGCCACACCTAATGGAACTGTTGGAAAAGGAAAAGTTGTCAAAGCTGTTATCGTGAGAAGTACGTTCGGAGTTCGTAGAAACGATGGAAGTTACATTAAATTCGATGATAACGCATGTGTCATCATTAAAGATGACAAGAGTCCAGTAGGAACTCGTGTCTTTGGACCAGTCGCACGTGAGATTCGTGATAAGGGATATTTCAAAATCGTCTCTTTAGCGAAAGAAGTGCTATAAGGAGGAAATTATGAACTTTAAAATAGGAGATAAAGTCGTAGTGATCGCTGGTTCTAATAAAGGAAAAGAAGGAAAGATCATCAAGGTTTTAAGAGCTGAAAATAAAGTGATCGTGGAAGGCGTTAACCTTGT
>CARZYU010000068.1:0-772 GCA_949113215.1 uncultured Bacilli bacterium
GAATGATCGTTAGTAGTAAAACGATTCCATTTAAAATTTTATCTTCGCGATTGGAATTTTGAATATCACGTAGATTAACGATATGTTCTAAGAATTTTTGATTTTTGGTATATTCTTCGTAGTCTTTGTTTGTTTCAAAACATCTGCTGATATGATTGGCGATGGTTTGTACGGCAGGATAATGAAAGATATTGATGTTCCATAGACTGATGGTCTTTCCAAATTCGGTATACAATTCTTCGATATTCGAAAGAGTAACTTTTCCATCATGATCTAGTTCCCCTACAATTTTGTTATTTGTTCTCAAGACAGAAGCTTTTTGAAACATGATAACTTCCATGATGTATAGAATGAGTGTTTCTTTCCGAATATTGTTGAGAGAGTTGTTACTGAAGTCTTTCATAACATAAATAATGGAATCAATTCCTCCATAAATTTCACAAAAGTCATACTGTGAAAAATCATGATTGGCTTGTTCTCTAAATTCTTTAGAATTTAACAAATAATCGTTTCTTTTTCCTAAATAAGCTTCAGAGGCTAACAGATATTCTAATTCGATATCATCTTTAGGAGAATTAGAGGTACTGACGAACATTTTACCGTTACAGACCTTGTGCATATGATAGTTTTCTTTAAGATAATCATTGAGGTCCAGAATAGAATCTCCCTCTTGAATGAATAAACGATTGGTCGTTACTTGATCTTGAATTTGAGTTGGCGAATATTCACTTTGAAGTGTCATCACAGTTAGTAGAGCTAAGTTCGTATTTTT
>CARZYU010000068.1:782-3995 GCA_949113215.1 uncultured Bacilli bacterium
GTAAGTGATGAAAAGATCGACGTCGATGAGTCCGTAGATATTATCGTCGTATTCATTGCTATAGTATACTAATTTCTTTTTTCCTAAATAGAATCTAGATAAATCATTTACTATTTTGTGATCACATTCGTATGTTGAATTAGTGTGAATACTCTCTAAGTATTCTTTGGCAAATTCGTTCTCACTTTCCTCTTTCCAAACTGGGACAGATAACTGGTCAGTAGAATAGGGGATCATAATATAAAAATCATTTTGGTAACTTTTTTCATAGTCTTTTAGACGTAATTCTGGTCGTTTGCAATCGAACAATCTAGAATTATCTTCAAATCGTTCTACTTGATGAAAGTTGAGCGTTTTGAATATTTTAAATCCTTCTTCTCTCGAGGCATAAGTTAAGATGCGATCGACAAAGTACTCTTGTTCCTCTTTTTCTTTTAAATAACGAATAAATTCGTTGGTCAATACTTTGATGGCTTCCCCATCTTGATAATCTTTTCTTACATCAATAGCAATGATAAATAGGGTATGATTCTTTCCTTTTTCGTAGGGAAGAATGTCTGTGGGATTGATATTATCTTCGAAAATCTTATGGGTGGTATACATCTTTTCCCTCAACTCTTTGGTAATAGGGAAAAAACAGATATAAGCGATTAACTCGTCTTTATCATAGATATTGATATAGGAGTCTCGATTTTTTTGATATCGTGCGAGAATTCTCTCAGGCGTCCCCAAATCTTTCTCTTCGTAGAGTGATTCATCTAACTTGATCACATCTTTTAAAAATGCTTCCTTGTTTCCTTCGTCTTTGGAATACTTAATAGTAAATGATCCAATTTGTTTCATAGTTTCGTTCCAACCTTTCGCAGGATTTTTCCTTATTTTAATTATATCAAAAAAGAAGTTATTTGAATCACCATGTTGTGTTATAATCAACGTAGGAGGAGAGGTAAAATGAAAAAAAGAAATTTGTTATGGCTAGGAATCATCATGACTATGTTACTGTGGTATCCAAACATTTTGGCAGAAACCCTAGATCAGGATTCTTACGTGGAAGGGAATTTGACAATCAAATGGATTGACTATGACGATCATTTCAAGGAAAGACCAGAGTCTGTTTTCCTAAATTTCAATGATTTAGATGGTAGTGGGGACCGGATTACCATAGAAACGAAAATGGAAGATTGTACGTTGTCACAAGATGGAAGTGACTCTGCAATGACCAATGCAGAATGTAGCGTTACACTTCCAAAGTATACCTCAAAATTTACGGAGGCACGTTGGGATTTAGGAAACATCGAATGGCCTGATTGGGAGAAAGCTTATAATCTTCAATATGGGCCAGATGGCACTCTAGAGACGGGGATGACGGTAGTTTATTTAAGAAACTTAAGTGGATTCTTTCCTGTGACAGTGGATTGGGATGACGATAATGACCGAGATGGTTATCGAAATAGCTTTCAATTGTTGATGGAGGATCACCAGGGAAATATAACAACGCAACCAATAGGAACGATTCATCCAGCTGACAATCAGTGGTATTTAAAGCAGGTCGTTTATTTACCGCTTTATTTCGAGGATGCTTCTCATTATCCTATTTGGGATACTCCCATTACCTATCAAGGAAAAATAAAAGAGGATGATGCGATTCTTTCTCACTATCAAGCAGCTGTGAAGATAGAAGAGAATCGTATTTCGGTGTTACTTTCTCATGAACTTGATAAACTTCCTTATGATATTCCAGTGACGATTACTTGGAATAA
Source organism: uncultured Bacilli bacterium (assembly GCA_949113215.1). GTDB lineage: Bacteria > Bacillota_I > Bacilli_A > RF39 > UBA660 > CARZYU01. The sequence continues at coordinate 2,543 of CARZYU010000068.1, forward strand.
TGTAGAAACCATTCCAGAATCACTTTCCATTCGCGCTTATTGTGATGATTTCACGTATCAAGATGCGATTGTCCTTGCCGATGATGGTTGGAACTACCAATTTTCTAATTTGTTAGCAAATGCCAGATATTATCATAAAAAAGCAGTCTATACGATTCAGATAGAAGAAATGGAAGGGTATCTTTTTGAGGTAACTGGAGATCAAGAAAATGGATTTGTCGTTACAGTAACAGAAGAGGAAGAAGTTGTTCCTCCTGTAGTGGAAGATACTCCTACCGAAACGATGCCACAAGTAGCGAAATTAGAAAATGTGCTACAAGAGGAAACGTCAGAAGCAATGACTACTTTATCAGAGATAGAACCAAGAGTAGTAGATAAGGTAAAGAGTGAAGTTAAGAAAACAGAAGAAACACCTAAAAAGAATGGTTGGCTCATCTTAGTCATTGTTCTTATCATTATCATCAGCGGTGGTGGAACACTTCTTGGAAGACATCTTTATCAAAAATATCATAACGAAGTATAGGGCAATTTTGATTGCTCTTTTTCTTGTACAAAAAAACGAGATCCTATCTAACTTTGATCTCGATTTTTTAATAATTTATTTTTTAGTATATATTTTTGGAGAATCCCCAAATGTTTTTTCTACAGAAGACATCATGAAACTATTTCCTGTCATGTTCGTCTTGCTCGTAGGGAAGTACTTGTTTTTGTCCCTCGTAATTTCTCTAATAAAAGAGGAAACACAGTCAACCCAACTGTAGCTTGGAATATCGTAAGTTCCGTTTACATAATAGCAAGAAAGGCGGATCAAGTTATCTTTCGAACTGTTTAACTTGAATCCTTGCTTTTCTAGTCCTTTTAAATATTTTACATAACCAATAATTCCTGCTTCTGGAGTATAAAAAGAAGTACCTCCACTTAAACCACCAAAGTTGTTTTTGTTTCTTGATTGGTAATTTGTAACTCTTCCTGTTTCGTGGAAAGAAATGGCTAAGGCTGTTGTTTTATCAATACCCATCATATCACAAACTTTTCCAAAAAACTGACTATAGCTTTGACCATTGGATAATATTAAATTTGGTTCTCTCTATTGTTTGACTTGTTATTAATGATTTTTTTGAATAACCTAAACTTCCTAATTTGACGGTAAGGCTGTCGTCGTTTAACCCCGAAACGAAGAACATGACTTTTGATTCTATTGTACCAAGGGCATCATAGGTTGTATTCGTAAACTTAGAAAGATCAATGGCATAATTTTTTGTTAGTTTTTTAGCAATTGCTACTACTTTCGCTCCATCTAGGTGATAATACTTCGCATAAGTTTTTAATAGAGGTTCATAAAAACTTTTCAGATATTCTTGATATCTGTTTTCTTCTTCTGCGTGTGTCCAATTTTACAACCCCCGATTATTCCTTAGTTCTTATTCTCCAGAACAGTACGCCGAACCAGATC
>CARZYU010000068.1:4005-4368 GCA_949113215.1 uncultured Bacilli bacterium
TTCTTTGATTTCTTTTTGACGTTGTTCTTCCTTTGCTTTTAACCTGGCATTTCTTTCTTCGTCTGTTTCATCTTTTGGACAGTTAAAATCCTGTCCTTCAAAGTCTAAAGTAGCGTAAGCTTCTTGTTCTTCTTCGAAAGTGCTAACATAACTTTCTTCTAGTGGTTCCATGGAACCAGATTCAAAGGTAATCTCTTTGAATCTATTTTGTTCTTCTACTTGAATGTTTTCCCTTTTTACTTCAGAAACTTCTTCTTTTGCTACAATCATTGTTTCGTATTGTTTAATACTTGGAACAACTTCTTTTTGAATGACTTCTTTTGTCAATTTTGTTTTTACTGGCATCGTTTTCGATACTCGCTT
>CARZYU010000069.1:0-218 GCA_949113215.1 uncultured Bacilli bacterium
TAAACCAAATTTTAATTTTTTATTTGCGAAGTATCCCCATTGTCTTTTGGAAGCTTCGGGAACAGAAGTCGGTTTACCGGATGGACAAATGGGAAATTCCGAAGTCGGACACATGAACATTGGGGCTGGAAGAGTTGTCTATCAACCACTCGAATTGATCAACGAAGCCATTCGCACAAAAGCTTTCTTTCAGAACGAAGAGATTCAAAAAGTGATTC
>CARZYU010000069.1:228-4214 GCA_949113215.1 uncultured Bacilli bacterium
AAAAAGAACAATCCAAGCTTCATCTGATAGGACTACTTAGTGATGGAGGGGTACACTCCCATATTGATCATCTATTGGCACTCCTAGAACTCTGTAAACAAGAGAATGTATTTCCATATCTACATCTTTTCACCGATGGAAGGGATGTTTCTCCAAAAAGTGCGCTTACTTATCTTCAAAAAGTGCAAGACAAATTAGAAGAAATTGGACTTGGAACGATTGCAACGATTGGGGGAAGATACTATGGAATGGACCGGGATAACAATTACGATCGTTTAGAAAAAGCCTATCAAGCCATGGTCAATCACGTAGGACACTACGCTGATTCCATGGAATCTTACATTCAAGATCGTTATGAAAAAGGAATTACCGATGAGTTCTTAGAACCTGTCATTTTGGATGAGTCAGGAAACATCGAAGAAAACGATGGTATCATTGCTTTCAATTTCAGAAAAGACCGTTTACGGGAAATCCTAACGGCTCTTACCAATCCAGATTTTAAAGAGATGAAGGTAGCAAGATTTCACAATCTCAAGGTAGTAACGATGTTACCTGTCGTGGAATCGGTTATTGCTCCCCATGCTTTTAATGATCCTACTTTAACCAATATTTTAGGAGAATATGTAGCGAAACAGGGAAAGAAACAATTACGGATTGCCGAAACGGAAAAATATGCTCATGTGACATTTTTCTTTGATGGCGGAAAAGAAATCGATTACAAAGGAGAAAAGAAAATTTTAATTCCTTCTCCTAAGGTAGCAACCTACGATCTATTACCAGAGATGAGTGCGAAAGAGATTACAGATACGCTCCTAGAAGAACTTAATTATGACTATGATCTCATCATTTTAAACTTTGCTAACGGCGATATGGTAGGTCATACGGGAAATTTAGAAGCAGCCATCAAGGCCGTTGAAACAGTAGATACCTGCCTCGGTAAGCTCTATCAAAAAATAAGAGAATCAAATGGAGTTATGATTGTTACAGCTGACCATGGAAACTGTGAATGGATGTTAGATGAAGAAAATCATATCATTACTTCTCATTCTACGAACAAAGTTCCTTTCTTGATCACCAAAGAAGGACTTAACTTACAAAATGGAAAACTAGCCGATATTGCTCCAACTGTTTTATCCTTGATGGAACTAGAAGTTCCAAAAGAAATGACTGGTACCAATCTCATAAAGGAAGACAAGTAGTCTTCCTTTTCCATAGAAAAAGAATATCCATTAGATATTCTTCAAACGATCCAGTTCTTGTTCTCTTCTTTGGATTTCTTTTAAAAGAGCAAGCATCTTTTTGTATTCTTCCAAAGTGAATGGTGCTTCTTCTTTCGTTTCTTCTTTCTTTGGAGTCATATCGTATACGACTTCTGGACAACGAATTTCGATCCATTCCCTTGATTTTTTTGATGTCTCCTGATTGCCATAAACAACCTTTGGAAAATCAATTTCTAAGAAGTTACGTGGAGCTTCTACTTGTTCTAAGAAACGATACGTCATCTTCTTTGGAGGACAAATCTCTAAGATATCTCGTGATAATACTGGCTTCTCGATCTTTGTTTTCAAAGACTGTTCTTCTTTTTCTTCTACCGTCTCTACTTGTGGATTTGCCATCTTTGCTAAAACATACCTAGTAAGTAGCAATAACATCCAAACCGCAAAGATTCCCATACTAAGTTCAATCATTGCCAGTAAATTACTGTTTTGATAAATAGCCGTTTCATTTAGAATGCTAATTTCCTCAGTTCCCACTACATTTAAAATCAAGAAGAGGATGTAGTGAATGAGACAGAAAGCAAGCGTTCCAAGAACTTTTTTGGTTTGGTCTGTCTTTTTCTTATTTAAGACGGTTTTTACGAACATAATATTCGTAACAATCAACATCAATAAGTAAACGATCAAATTAGGAAAGTAAAGAGCCACAAAGAAGTTATCCATTAAGTAATTTCCCAATCCCAAAAAGGAAGGAAAATTAAGGATGATAACCAAAACGATGGCTATGGCATAAATGATACCATAGGTCTTTTTTGTTTTCTTTACATTACTCTTATCTGTCGTAAGAAAGGCAATAAAAACAAAGATCATAATCACAAGTGCAATCACGGGAAGTAACGAAGACGAAGCTAACGTTACGAACGTATTCCACATATCTTGAAGTGATAATTGTACCATAATCTCAACCCCCTTTTTGTGATTAAATGGCTTGCTTGTCTACTAGATAAGCAATATAGACGGTTTGACGATCGTTCGTATGATTCGTACAAGTAACGAGCGTCAACGTATTTTTTCGATAGTCTCTTCGAATGGCAATTTTACCATTCTTTTCTTGTTGATAAATATCTGCTATTTCATAAGTGTACTTTGTATTTTGATAGGTTACAATCACCCGATCTGTTAGAGATAGTTCCTGTAAACGATCAAAAAAAGCTTTGTAGCCTATTCCAGAGTGACCGGCGATAATCAAGTTACCACGATCCACATCGGGATAGGATGATGATGGAATCACCATGATGTTCTTCTCGACATTATTATCCTCAGAAGACATATCCACAAAGCCTTTTCTTAGATCAATTTTTGGAATCTCCAAGTAACCAATATAATAGTAATTAGGAACATTATGATTCGTTACCGTAGTATTCTCTTCTGGAGCAGCTACTGGAGTGTTTTCCTCTGTCACTGCTGTCTCTTTCTTTTGTGTTACTTCGCTTAAACTGTTCATTAGCAACTTAGAGTCGATGTATTCATAAGCAATAAACTTCTTTTCTTGAGAATAGTTATAGCTTAGAAATAAAATTCCAATGGTTACTAAGAACGTTCCCGTCCAAGCAAATTTACGCTTGTTTTTTACCATGACGAACGGTCAAAGCAATTCCTAAAGTAACTAATCCTGCTCCTAAAATGGTATAAAATAACGTATTACTTGAGGTGTCGGGAACCTCTACAATCGTAGGTTCATCTGGAATTTCTTCTTTACTATTGTAAATCGTAATCGTCTCTTTCAAATGATCCTTCGACAATGTAAATGTTACTTTTTCTTTCGATAAAACATATCCTTCTGGTGCTTCTAATTCTTCGATGGTATAGGTACCAAACGCTAAGTCATTAATGACAAATGCTTTTTCTGAAGTAAGCCAAACAAGCTCTTTTCCCTCTTTATTCTTTACGATGTTTCCATTTTGATCTTTCAAGACTAATTTAGCACCTGCCAAATTGTTGTCTGTACTCTTATCTTTCTTGATAATTTCTACTCTTGTCTTTTCTGGAATTCTCTGTGGTCTTTCCTTATAGACATGGAACGATGCTACAGTAGATACTTCTGTCACAACAGGAATTAAGAATGGAGTAACAATTCTTTGATAAGAACTGTCTTGTGGACGATATTCGTAAACCTTACGAACGGTTCCGCTATTCTTAATTGTAACGTCGAAGTTATAATCAACACCTGTTAATACTTGCGTTGATGGAACTTTAACATAGAACTTTTCTCCTACTTTGAACGTCGTCCTTGGATTCATGTTTTCATCGACAATTTCGGTTCCTGCTGGCATTTGCTTTGATAAAGTCAACGTACAATCTTTGGAAAGATTTTTTCCTTCAATCGTAATTGCTGGAGAAATATAATAATTTCCATTTCCAACAGTCAATTCGTTCTTGGAAGAAGATACAGAAATACTAGGTTTTACATATCCTGTCTTCTTAGCAGCAATACCACCATCAACTAATTTTTTTACATGCTTGTAAAGTCCGGCAATATCGCCTTCCCCACGTTTGAAAGCAGCTGGTAAGTTACTTGATCCTGTTGTTTCGTCCAAATACCACCAAATCGCTGTTTGTGTAATGTAGTAGTTGTGCGTCCAATTGTTGGTAATTTGTTTGTTTGGAAAACTGTTTGTTAGAATGTAAGTCATTCCAGCATCCATCTCTCCATGAAGTGTCATAGAACCACTTCTTGGAGTTGTTCTATAGTAGTCAAGACAGAAGACA
>CARZYU010000070.1:0-337 GCA_949113215.1 uncultured Bacilli bacterium
TAGCAACTGCTCCCATCACACCACCAAGTGCGAGGCTTCCTGTATCGCCCATGAAAACTCTAGCAGGATGCGTATTGAAAATTAAGAATCCCACGATAGCTCCCACTAAAATCAAACAGAAAATTCCCATATCATCAAATCCTACGGTGAGGGAAATCAAAGAAAAAGCCACAAAGGCGATCGCCGATAATCCTCCTGCTAAACCATCCAAACCATCGGTTAAATTGACAGCATTGCTTCCTCCTACTAAGACAAGTAAAATAAACAAACCGTAGAGCCAACCTAATTCGATATTAATTCCGAGAGTTCCAACTACAAAAGCCGTATCTCCCCCATT
>CARZYU010000070.1:347-3943 GCA_949113215.1 uncultured Bacilli bacterium
GCATGTAAATATAGAAAAAACCAAGCGCAATTAACACTTGCCCAAATAACTTCTGATACGTCGTAAGTCCTTCATTATTCTTCTTCTTGAGGCTTAAAAAGTCATCTAAAAAGCCAATGACAGCGTAACCCAAGAATACCCAGAGAATAATCCCCAAGTTATCCGTATATTGTACTTTTCCTGTCACCAACAAAGCTGTCATAGAAAAGACCGTTGCTAAAATAAAGATAAGTCCTCCCATTGTTGGAGTTCCCTCTTTTTTTCGGTGACTTTCTCCTACAAAAGCACTGATTCGTTGCCCAATATGAAATCTTTTTAACAATGGAACAATGATCAAACCAAGAACAGTTGAACATAAAAAACCAATCATGATTGCAAAGATGGCCTTCGTCAGTAATAACATAAGTCTCCACTCCCATTTCTGTTTTTAATTATATCATACTTTCTTTCTCACCAAAGAAAATAGAAAGTAGTATACAAGATTTGACATTACCTACCCTAGTAAAAGTCGAATGGTCGAATTTTCTGGAGTCCTCTCACCTGCTTCTGGAGATTGTTCAAGAACTTTATCTCCTGTACCTGTATACTCTATTTTAAAGTGATGAAGTAATTCTTTTGCCTCTTTCAAATCTTTTCCGACAACATTTGGTACTTCATAATATACACTGTCATTCCATTCATAATCCTTCTCAATTTGACCATCTTGCTTTGGAATATCTAACGCTTCGATGATATCGAGTAAGACTCTTCTTGCGATCGGAGTTGTCGTATAACTAGAAAGAAGAGCTGTATTCTTTGGATTGTCAATGGCGATATACAAAATCGCTTTCGGATCATTTGCTGGGACAATCCCTACAAAGGACATGATATAGTTATTGACTAAGTAATGACCATTTTCTACTTTCTGAGCAGTTCCTGTTTTTCCACCAATCCGATATCCATCGATGTAAGCAGCTTTTCCTCCACCATTCGAAACCACTGTTTCTAAAGCATATCTCATGATCTTAGAAGTCTCTTCACTGATCGTCTTTCGAACAAATTTCTTATCGTTTTGTAAAATAATGTTATTGGTTTCTGGTTCCAAAATATTTTTCACGACATAAGGAGTATATAAGTTTCCTCCATTTACCACGGCACTCACAGCAGCAAGTTGTTGAATCGGTGTCACGGAAACACCTTGACCAAAAGCAGTCGTTGCAAGTTCCACTGGACCTACTTTATCAAGAGGAAAAATGATTCCCTTCCCCTCCCCATTTAAATCAATTCCTGTTTTCGAACCAAATCCAAACTTCGATAAATAATCGAATAACTTTTCTTTTCCAAGCAATTGGCCCATTTTGACAAATCCCGGGTTACACGAATTTTGTAATACTTGTAAAAACAGTTGGTGTCCATGACCTCCTGCTTTCCAACACTTGATTCTAGCATTTTCTACCTGCACGGATCCCGAATCGTCAAACGTATCTTTAAATAGATCGACTACCTTCTCTTCCACTGCCGAAGCGGTCGTAATAATCTTGAATGTACTTCCTGGTTCGTAAGAAGCCCAAATTGGTAAATTTCGCGATAATTCTTCCTGACTATACTTCTGATAATGGTTGGGATCGTAATCTGGTCTGGAACTCATGGCTAAAATTTCGCCATTGTTAGGATCAATCACCAAAGCTAGAGCCATATCAGGATCAAACATGTCGACGACATTATCGAGTTCCCGCTCGACTGATTTTTGAATGTTGTAGTCGATCGTCAATTGAATGTTCATCCCTTTTTGTGGTTCAACGTAAACATCCGATAACGAAAGTTTATTTCCTTTGGCATCCGAAAAGTATTGAATCGCCCCACTCTTTCCTGTCAAATACTTATCGTAACCAGAAAGACCTTGATTGTCAATTCCAACGTATCCAAGAACATGAGAAAGTTCATTGCCAAATGGGTAATAACGTTTGGATTCCTTTACCAAGTAAACTCCATCTAGGGCAAGAGCTTCAATCGCATCGGCCACTTCATAAGAAAGACGTCTTCCTTCGGGATGAACTCGTTCAATGGAAGTCTTCTTATTGATGTGTTGCGCCATTTCCTCTTCACTGACCCCTAAAATCTTCGAAAGTTCTTGAATAGCACGATCCTTTTCTCTGATCTGATTGGGGATGACAACTAAGCTAGTCGTCGTCAAATTATCTGCCAAGACAACTCCATTGCGATCTAGTATCAACCCTCGATCTGCTTCAATAGGAAGTTCTCTACTCCAAAGATCACTGGCAAGACGAGATAGTTTTCGATAATCGAATACTTGAATATAAAATACCTTGGCACAAATCACTAAAAAAAGAGCAAAGAAAATTGCCAAGACCACTTTCATTCTTCGATCAATTTTTTTTGCAAACAAGCCCGTCAAATATTATCTTAATTTGACGTATAAAGTAGCGGTATGTTATCATAAATAGAAAAAAGAGGGCGATAAAATGGAAAAAGATAAAATGAGAATTTCAAATCTGAGAATTCAAGGAAATAAATTACTTGCACTTAGTCTCGTGTGCTTAGGAGGTACCATTGGAGCACCCAAAGTCATAAACACTTGTATAGAAACTCCAAATCCCTTCTTATCTTATGGAAGCATTGCAATTGGATCCATGTTAACAATTGCTTGTGCAACTTCCTTTGTTTGCAATCGTTATCATCTGAAGAAAGAAAAAGAAAAACAACATATTAAAAAGTAATTTTTAGTAGAATTCTTTTCTACTTTTTTTATGGACTTTTCTAGTAATCCATCATGATGTCTTTTCATCTTGAGGAATAGAATACTAGGAAAGGAGAATAAACTATGAATTGTAGAGATTCAAAAGAAGAAAAGCGTTGTTGTCCCAAAGTTATCTTTAGTGTGGGAATCACTGGACCCACAGGACCGACTGGACCTTCTGGTGGTGCAACTGGTCCTACCGGCCCAACGGGGCCTACAGGACCTACTGGAATCACCGGACCTACGGGACCCACAGGACCAGCAGGAAGTTCAGGGAATTCGACTTCATGCTTTTGTGTTGATCAAATGAGAAATATCATTCAACAAATTATTACATTATATCCAAACGATAATTTAGTAATAGCAATGGAGAGTGGAAATAATGTAAGTGGAAGACCTGGATCACTTCTTCCTGGACCAAACAACAATCCAAATTCCGGCTTATTTCAATTAGTGAATAATCAAGGTGTTCCAGAAGAAGCTGTTTCCTTATGTCGTATCGCTTCCATTACCATTACGAGTAGTACTTATAACGAAGCAATTACTTATCTTCCAGCTCCAACACCAACGCCAACAGGATGTGATGCCAACTGCGAAGCAGCAATTCGCTCTTATCTACCTGCAGGAACACCAAGTGTCGATATCAATGCAGGTGGGCAAACGGTTGCTCAAGGAACCGTTCTTCGAAGTGAATATGGCATGGTCGTCATCGTTGGAAATAACAACAGTAATCCCGCCTTTGTTTCCCTTTGTAAAGCTGAAATTATCAACAAATAAGGAAGATCTAAAATCTTCCTTTCTTTATTCTTTGAATTTTGGTTCTAATGTTACAGATAGTTCACTTTCCTTCGTAAGGATA
>CARZYU010000071.1 GCA_949113215.1 uncultured Bacilli bacterium
ACCTTCATTTTTCTTAGTATCTACTGCCTTTACCGTAACAGCTGAAACATTCTCTTCATTGATTCGATATGTTTTTTCTTGCGAAAATAGTGCTATCATAGATAGCACAAATAAAAGACTTGTTGTTACTCCAAGCAATATTTTTGCTCTTACTTTACTTCTCACGGAAATCTCCCCTTTTCTTTTTGAAAAGTTTTACTTTAGCAAAATATTCTTTCACATTGTAATTTTATTCTATCACAATCAATTTGATCTTTATTCCCAAAGATCATACAATTGACAATTAATTTGACATTTAAAAATTTAGATAAAACAAAAAAAGAGTTGCGCACCTCTTTTTTTGCTTTTTTATTTTTCAATTGTTACTTGTACGATATTAGATGCACCTGGGTCAGAAATAGTGACATCTTTTCCGAAGTATTGTTCTAACTGATCGATGGTAGCGTTTAATTCCTCACTGATACCTGGGTCATTGTAATTTCCTGGATACTCTATGGTAATCGTTAGTTTACCAAGGTCAGCATCTTTACCATTGGTAAACTCAATATCTAAATCAGTATCGAGGAAGGCAAAGTCAACGGTCGTATATGCATCACTATAAGTACCGTCTCCATTTGCAATTGGATTTGATGATACCTTCAATAAGACAAATTGATTTGCCGTATTTCTAAAGGTAAAGTAATCGGTATAAGCAATTGGTTCTTTTGGTCCATTTCGATCTTGTGTAAGATTGGTAATGATTGAATTACGTAATTCTCTGGCACTTGGATTCGTAGACATACTCGTAATCGCCTGATCCGTAAGACCTGGAACATCATCCAAACTGTATCGGAAGGCAGAGAACATACTACCAGACGTACTATAGAAACTAATTCGAACAGAAGCATCTCTGTTGTTATAGTTATAGGCAACGTCTTTTACCCAATCAACAATTCGTAATCTATCTTTTGTATTGATCAGTGGATCATTCGGATCAGCGGATTCCGCAATAAATGGAGTAATACCATTTATAATTACAGTTCCATCAATGACTGCCGCAATATTGTGATTACTCTTTTCTATGAGGTAATCTGCAATATTCCCATATGCCTCATCTTCTTCGAAGTATGTTTCCATATAGTAACGGAATGCTTCCTCCAAGTTTCCCTCTGTCGTAGTTGAGAAATAGACAAGTGGCAAGGTATCTGCATTTGTTCTAGCATAACCAATGAAGTTCGCATCGATCGTTCCCTTCATGGTATAGACACCATCTTTTTCCGTAAGGGTCAGTCCTAATCCTTGTAGGACTTCTCCTGTTTTTGTACTATCTAAGAATGTATATTCATTGTACAAATCATATACCGTACGGACGTACTTATCTACTTCATCCGGATATTCTCCCTTATGAGCATCCACCCACTTGATAAAGGCTTCGTAGATTTCTCTTAGGTTGCCTTGTACCTTGATTTGGTCCTTTGTATAATCTGGTGGACCTGGTGGGCCCGGTGGTTCTTCGGAATGATTTTCGTAATATTCCTCTAGTGTTCCTCCATCGTATGCCATTTTCTGGTATACAAATTTACTATCTCCATCCAATGTTTCATAAACAACAATTGGAACAGAAACTCTTCCATCGGCTGCATCGGCCACTTCCTTTACGTCGCATGAAAGGGAAACAGTAATGGTTTCCATGGAAGTATTGTCATACACAGACTCCGTTTGTCCCTCTGTAACATAACATCCAGTTGGTATCTCCATCGTGTAGGTATCTTTTCGATCCTCACTCGTAAGTGGAGCGATGACATCGTTTCGATCAAACGAGACAAACAGATTCACGTTATCGTGATCGGTTCCATCCTGTTCGAAGAGTTCGATCGCATCTTTATGTACCCTATCCAGATGAGAACTATACTTAAGACTCTCTGTCTCTGTAGACTTCGTAACAAACCTTGAATTGGTTTCTGGAAGAATCATGAGTTTTGCTGCACCTAACACTGATAACGTAACAAAGGCCACTTGGCATATCGTTTTGCCTCGCGAACGCTTTGAGGTTATCATTGCATCACCTCCTTTGCCAGCATTTGTTCTTGATTGATTACTTTTCTTGTTTTGCCGAGTAATCAACTCGAACTATATTTTCTAAATCAGCATTTCCATCTTTGAAAACGACATCATTTTCAAAATCGTAATACAGGAAGTTTCCATCCTTGTCATATACACGACTTGGAGTATATCTTACCGTTACACGATAAGTTGTTTCCTTTCCTGTTGGCTTAAAATGCTGTTTTAGTTCTAATTTGGTTGAGATTTTTGATCTAGTATAATGGATGGTATCCTTCAAATCATAACTACCATCTTCTAGTTCTCCATAAATTTCTTTGTACAAAGGATCCTTACCGTCCTGTTTTGTCACTTCATCAATCCTAACAATTTCAAATTTGGAATCCACATCGAATGTTAAGACGAGCAATGCTTTGGTCTCTAAGTTTTTGGTATTTACATTTACATAATAGGGAATCAAAGCAGTTGGACGATTTTTCGAACAATGGTAGTCATCCTCGTAATTTGTACAAACTAATTTATCGATTTTTACTTCAAACTTCGTAATTCTTGCATCGTCTTGTTGAAGCCAACTAGAAATATACCTAGAATAGGTTATTACACTAGTAAGAAGTAACATAACCCCTACATACATAAATAACCATTTCGATAAATTCTTTTTAAATCTCTTACTATGTAATAATCCTTTCATCATAGTCACCTACTTTATTTTGTCTTTTTAGTCGTTTTTGTTTTACTAGCACTACTTACTTTGGTTGCTGGTTTCTTTGGTGCAACCTTTTTCGTAGTTGCTGGTTTCTTTGCTGCTACCTTCGTAGTAGATTTTTTTGCTACTGTTTTTGGAGCGGCTGCTTTTTTCGTCGTTGTTGTTTTAGTATCTTTCTTTGTTGTCGTCGCTTTCTTTGGTGTTGGTTTTTTTGCAGCTGTCTTGGTAGCAACAGTCTTTTTCACTTCCGTATTTTTCTTTGCTGTAGCTTGTTTCGTTGTATTCTTCTTAACAACAGTTTTTTTCGTTTCTTCTTTTTTCTTTGGTGCTGTTTTTGTCTTCGATTTCGAAGTAGTTTTCTTAGGCTGTTCCTTTTTCTCTGCTTCTTTTCTACTTTGTTCTAATGCAGCTTCTAGTAAAGCTCTTTCTTTTTCTGCCTTTTCTCTTTCTCGTTGTGCTCTTTGAGCTGCCTGTTTTTTCTCGATTTCTTTTACTTTACGTTTTGCAGCCCTCAAATCTTTTTTCGCTGCTTTTACATTTTGTTTTGCTTCTTTTACTTGTTCTTTTGCACTCAGCAAGCGTTTGCTTACTGCCTGTTTTTTCTTATTTTTCTTTTTTGTTTTCATAGGTTTTCCCGTCCCCTCTTTTTCTTCTAAATAGTTGAGGAATTCTTTTTCCTCTTTGTCTAAAATTGGATTTCCTTCTTTATCCATAC
>CARZYU010000072.1:0-1897 GCA_949113215.1 uncultured Bacilli bacterium
CAGTAATAATATTTCTTAGTATCATTTTGTTTTTTTTCTTCTTGCACAGTCTTTACATTTAACATGGTTTGCCACATCGAAGCATCGACATCGGCACTGGTGCCTTGAAACATGACTTTCCCAGATTCGTACATCGTAATGACCGTATCTTCTTCTTCCGCTTGAAAAACGACATAAGGTATCTTTTTATCTCGCATCTTATCTTTATAGTAAGCAATCATTTTTTCTTTCCCAACATCATCGACTTTAATCACAATATTCATGTCAACACCTCACTATAATTATAGCATATTTCTTGTCTTTCGGTTATACTAATAACTAGAGGTGGTAAAAGATGAACGTCATTGATATTGCAATCGTGTTACTTATTTTAATGTTTGGAATTGTTGGATGGAAGCGAGGTGTCTTTAAACAAGTTGTCATGACCGTTGGAATCTTGCTATTGTTCTTTCTGTCATTCAAACTGAAAGATCCGCTCGCTAACTTATTTTGCCGTATTTTACCGTTTTTCAATTTTGGAGGAAATGTAGAAGGAGTGAAAGTCTTAAATATTTTACTCTATCATCTTCTGGCCTTCTTAATTGTATTTGGTATTTTAGGTGCAGTTTTATCGCTACTCATCAAAGTCACTGGTATTTTTGAAACTATCTTAAAGTTTACGATTGTGTTAGGAATTCCCTCAAAGATCTTAGGATTCTTAGTAGGATTGGTCGAAGGTTATATTGTTTTATTCATCGCTTTGTTCTTTTTAAGACAACCTGCTTTTATGGGCAATTTGTTTACCGAATCCCGCCTGACCGATCGTATTTTAAATAGCACACCAGTCCTAACCGAATTTGTAGGAAACATCAATCGTACCGTAAACGATATCTATGATTTATCGAAACAATTCAGTGGTAAAACGGAAACAAATCAATTGAATTTGGAAATCTTAGATCGCATGTTAAAGTATAAAGTCGTAAACAAAGAAGAAGTACAAAAATTAGTCGAAAAAGGAAAATTATCTGGTATTACTGGAATCGATACCGTAATTAAAAATTATTAGGAGGAAATGATATGATAATCCATTTAAAAAAAGAAAATTTTGAAAATGAGGTAATGAAATCGGAGATACCAGTATTAATAGATTTCTTTGCTACGTGGTGTGGACCATGTAAAATGTTGGGACCCGTATTAGAAGAATTAGCAAGTGAAAAAAGTGAGATTAAATTTATTAAAATTGACGTTGATGAGCACGAAGATTTAGCAAGACAGTATGGAGTGATGTCTGTTCCAACACTTTTGTTCTTCAAAGACGGAAATTTAGTAGGAAATAGCGTAGGATTTTTGCCAAAAGAGGTTCTAATTCAGAAGATAGAAGCCTTATAAACTCACTTTGCAACCGAAAGTTGTCAAAAAGCAGCCGAAAATTGGTAGAGAGCAACCATGTATTTTGATAAATTTGTGTTCGAGGTGAGAAAATGAAATTTTGTGAAAACTTGCAAAAGTTACGCAAGAAACACGGACTGTCTCAAGAACAGTTAGCCGAAGAATTAGGTGTGACGAGACAGTCCATATCCAAATGGGAATCTGCACTTTCCTATCCCGAGATGGATAAATTAGTACAGCTTTGTAAAATCTTTCATTGTTCAATGGACGAATTGATCAATCAAGATATTACCAAAGTAGAAACAAACAACAAGAATACGTTTTATGATTTCTTTGAAACAATCAAAGAATACTTTCGGAAGACCATTCAGTTGTTTGCGCATATGAGTCTAAAAGATGGAATAAAATTTGTTTTACAGATATGTGTCATCTTAGCAATGATCGCTTTTTGTTATCTACCATTTCATATTGTTTCAGGAGTAGGAGGCAGTCTTATTGAAAACATCTTTCAATATGGAAGAGTAGCAAC
>CARZYU010000072.1:1907-2612 GCA_949113215.1 uncultured Bacilli bacterium
GATCATCGAAATGATATGGGCACTTTTGGTTCATGCCTTCTATTTTGTTCTAGCACTGCTCTCTTTCTTATATATCTTTAAAATCAAATGGTTGGAGGATGTAGAGCCAGAAAGAGAAGAAAACTCAAAAGACTCTTCACTTACTTCCAAAGAAATAAGCGAAGCTCATAAACCAAAGAGAGTAGGAACCTCTTTTAGTCTTTTGGATTTCTTTGCAAAAATTGCTCTTTACTTTTTCAAATTCATGGCAATGATTTTCCTTTTCTTCTTACTAGTTGGATTGTTGTTTGGAGCAATTGCTCTCATGTTCCTCCTTTTAAATGCTTTCCAAGGAAACAATGTTTATGGAATGATTTTAGCTGTAGCAAGTGGAATGTTTGCTCTGTTTGTGATTGCCAAAGTAACATTCTCCTTTCTCTTCAACTTGGCCATCGTATGGAAGAAAGTATTTTTCTACTTTATTGGTTCGATCGTCGTTCTAGGTTTTGGAGTAGGAATTACAGCCTATCAATTCCAAGGAATGAAATACATCGATACCGTGCCACCTGGTTATGAGAAGAAAACCATGGAAAAAGAAATTTCTATGAAAGAAGGACTCATTTTATCTGATGGCTATTCTAACTTCTATCGTATTCAATATAAAATTGATGATTCGTTGGAAAACGTGATTAAAATCCACGCAAATTATTACGAAGAATATACAAG
>CARZYU010000072.1:2622-3334 GCA_949113215.1 uncultured Bacilli bacterium
CATTTTGGTGATGGGAAATTACCTTTGCCTCTATGAAAATAACAATCAGAGTACGTTCCAGAGTTTCTTCAACTTTAGTGATCGCTTCTTTCATGATTTAAGTTCCAAGAAGTTTTACAATTATGATAAACTAGGAGAAGTAGAATATACGATTACTCTCAGCGAACGAAATTTAGAGCAATTACAGAAGAATCGAATCGCCGATAGAGAAGATAGACTCATTGATTCTTATGAATCGAGAATCGACGAATTAGAAGAAACGTTAGAAACAAAAGAATCGGAACTCGATCTTTTAAAAGAGAAAAATTTTGAATTAGAAGATCAACTGACAAGTATTAAGGAACAACTTCAATCGTAAAAAAGAAGCCTTAAGATTATAATACCTTTAAAGTTCACCCTAAATAAAAGAATGATAAAATTTATTTAGAAAGAATTAAAAAGGTATTTTTTCATGTAGAAACATAAAAAAGACCTTACGAATAAGGCTCAATACTTAATTGAATATAGCTTTAACTCAGAAAAACCAAGTCAAAAGTTTTCTTCCAACTTTAGCTATATTAAATGTAATGATGGAACACTATATTTGTCAGCTATTAAAGATTACTTCAATAAAGGAATTGTATCACTTTCTACATCGAATAACAATGATATTAACTTAATTAAAGAAAATTATAAAATTTGAAACTACAAGAAGATGCCATAGTGACTACTT
>CARZYU010000073.1 GCA_949113215.1 uncultured Bacilli bacterium
ATATTCTTTAATATAAGTAGATCCTCCAAATTTCTCTTCCCCAACCGTAGACATGACACTGATACTGTTGATATTAATTTCTTCCTCTTTGGCATCTTCAAATAATCCCAAAGCAAGACCTGAAAAATAGTCTGCTGACGTTTTTTCCCAGAACGGATCCGCATTCTTGTTATTTTCATCGTATAAAATATTAAGAGCTAAGTCATCTAATAACTCAATGGCTTTGTCCTGTTGTCCATTTTTATAACATTGATAAGGAAGCGTCATCGGATTCCAAGCGTTTCCTTCTTGTGGATCACGGAAGTTAAGAAGTAAGATCTGATAACCCTTTTCTCTTAACATTTCCGATGTCTTTTCATAAATTTCACCCTTTGGATCGGTAATGACCATAGATTCCCCTTTTTTGGCAAGAATCTTAACCGTAGGTAAAATAATATCCTGTGTTTTTCCTGATCCAGTGGCACCGATGACTAACGTATGAGATTCTCCATTATCTACCCATACCTTGTCCCCCTTATACATAAGAGGAGTTCCAGCAACAGGAGTTTTTTCATCAATGGTAAGTAATGATTCTACATTCTTAGCATCTTGAATCTCTTTTTCCTTAGCCCATCTACTATATCCTTTATCTTTCTTATCCGTCGTAAAACCAAATCCCTTATCCATATCAAAGAAATAAGATTTCACGCTTAAAAACATACCACCTAAGGCAAGTAGGTAAAAAAGAATGGTTGCTGTAATGTATTTACTGCTGAATGCTTCCATTGGATTTAACCCATAGAAAACCCCATCGATGGCAAAAGAAGATAAATTTAAAACAGCTAAAGCTACGACATACAGAAGAAAGATGGCAAATAAAATAAATATTAAAAAATCTTTCGAATCTGCTCTCACCTTTAATTTCATGTTATCACTCCTCGATACAAACTTCCATTGTTTGATATGTATCATTTTTCGCTGTTGTCACATAGGCACATCTTCCCATTTGACTAAAATAGGTACAGGAATAAATAATGTGATTACTTTCACCATGATTGATATTGATAGTCATCACATAATTAGGATTACATTCGCCATAAATATCTGACGTTTTTTCTTTTTTTATATATTCTATTTTACCATGATCCACTAAAAACACAAGAGTGAAGAATTCACTATAGCCCTGTCTCATCGTGTTACTAAAATAATAAAGACTCTCCTCTTCTCCATCCTTATCAAAATCCGCTATTATTTTCTTTTTACTAGAATAAACATTTATCTTTTCATAAGTATAAACACTATTCATTTCAGTCAAAGCCTGATTAATATATGTAATATCATCCTGGTTGAATTCTTCGCTTTTCATATCCTCTATTTTTTCCAACGTTTGATTACTAGAAATTCCAATAAACTGTTTGGCTAACGGATACTGATAAGAAGTTCCATTTTGAAAAGCATACCAGCGATCTAACGCCCGCAACTCCATTTTACCCTGAATTTCTCCATCCAAGTAAACATCGTACCTATCGCTATTGTTGACTTCTGTACCTTTCACTAAATGCCAAGTGCGATTTTTCACATATAACAAATCGGCTGGTTCCATGGCAATATAGAGTTTTGTATTACTATTAATCCCTGGAAAAAACAAATAAATAAGAAATCCTATTAAGTAAATAAGAAGGAAACAACCAATCCCTATATAAATTTTCTTTTGTGTCATGATTATTTCCTCCTATAACAAACATTGAATCCTGTCATGGTATATCTTGAGTTAATTGCAACTGGTCCCGTATCACCCCAGGCCATAGCAGAAGAATCTAACATGTAGACCGTACCATTTTCCACACGATCAATAAAGACATAATGATAACCATCTTTCCAAGTAACTTCCGATACAATTGCCCATCCTTCGTTCATGAGATTAGTAAACGAACTACTAGGATCGGTCCCATAGTTATGACTACATTGTCGATACTCCAGTTCATCACTAATGCTAGAATCCGCTGCTTTAATCCAGTAGATAGCATTGTTATCAAATCCGCCAATTTCCTTCATTTTTGTAACAAACGTTCCTGGATTAAAATCTGGTATTTTCAGTGGTGCTCCCGTTCTTCTTAAAGCCATCGCAACCGATGTTGCAGCACATCCAACGTCGTGGATCGATTTATCACCGATTAGCATAGATCCCCATCTTGGATCCTGTTGAGACCAAATCTCTCCATCATCCACCAAAGCAGTATTACAATTAGAAGTAAGTGTAGTAAATAACTTATCATCATCACGATATCCTGTTACAGCTGGATTTCCATAACGATTTTTTAAGATTTCTTCATAACTATATCCTTGTTGTGCCAAACGGTTAAATTCTAATTGGAATTCTCCACTATAACCAACTGCCATAATTTCACCGTTTTGATCAAGCATAACTTGTCCTCTCACTGCATCAAGTGCACTCTTAAATTGTGTTTGAAAGGCCTCTGATTGTTGTGATAATGGAGGCCTAGACCAATTCTTACTTGCGTCATATCCCTGATAGATTGTACTACTACTTTCTCCACCTGCTACATTCGACCAACAACCACGCTCAATTGAACAATAAGCTTGGTCATTGGTACAAGAACGAATACTTAAAACCCATTGTCCATTCTCTAATTCAAGTTTAATTCCTCCTGCTCCTCCCATTCGACTTGCTCTCGTTAAGGCGAAGTTTCTAGCAGCAATTGCCTGAGCCTTTAATGTTTCTATCTCTCCACCACCATATTCCTGGTAGACAACACCAGCAATATAATCTTCAAAATCAATGAGTCCTTCCCCTTCGATGGGTTTTCCCTCATTAGAACCACATTGTAATAATCGCACTTTTAAATTAGAAATGTTATCATTTCCCATTTGATAAGAGCAAGATTTTCCAGTATTACTATTTTGTGTTAAGACAGTATTCTTATAAGTTTCATAGAACCAGTAAATATTTTCTGCAGTTTCCTCTATCTTTTTTGTTCTTTCTTCTCCCTCTTGACTAGGCAAATATTCTTCGTAATAACTTGGAATAAAATCAGAGATCAGTTTTTGGTAAAAGTTAGTTTGTTTAAATTCTTCTAAAGAAATAACTTTGCGATAAGTTGTGTTTCCTCCGATTGTTGTCGTGTCAGGAAGATTTCCAGTACTATTTTCACCATCTCCTGGATTTAAAAATACGATTTTACCAGATCGAAAATATTCTATGGGATCAA
>CARZYU010000074.1:0-1445 GCA_949113215.1 uncultured Bacilli bacterium
ATTGGAAATTCCTGTTGGGTATGCAGGTTTCATTTATGCAAGAAGTGGTCTTGCTACAAAAAGAGGATTGGCACCGGCCAATAAAGTAGGGGTAATTGATTCCGATTATCGTGGAGAAGTTATGATAGCATTACATAATCATGGAAATGATAAACAAGTATTAGAACCACTAGAAAGAATTGCACAGCTTGTTATCGCACCTTATTTAAAAGCTACATTTGAAGAAGTGCCAGAGTTAGAAGATACTACTCGTGGTGCAAATGGATTTGGTTCTACAGGAAAAAAATAAAAAGATAGATTTTGTTCTATCTTTTTTCTTCATTTTATGGTGGGCTGTTAGGGATTCGAACCCTAGACCCACTGATTAAGAGTCAGTTGCTCTACCAACTGAGCTAACAGCCCATGCGTCCTAGGACGATATTTATTGTAGCATGGAAATGAAGACAATTCAAGTCTTTTTTGTAAACCACTTCCATAGCTTTATTGCTGAACGAAAAAAAAGGGGATATAATAAAAAAAGAACGAAGGTGAAGAAAATGGAACGATTTTTGACTGAGGAAAAAGAAGGTTTGACTGCACTTCAGGTGCAATCTCGAATGGAAGCGGGTCTCAACAATTGTGATACTTCTGTCAAAACCAAGAGTGGAAAACAAATTATCAAAGAAAATGTTGTAACACTATTTAATATCCTAAACTTGTTGTTTGCTATTGCTATTTTCTCCGTTGGTTCATATAAAAATGTAACCTTTTTAGGAGTTGTCATCTGTAATACTCTGATTAGTACGTTTCAGGAACTTCATTCAAAAAAAGTAGTGGATCGTTTGTCTGTGATTGCTAGTACGAAAGCGACCGTAACCAGGGAAGGAAAGATAAGGGAGATTCCACTTGATCAAATCGTGTTAGATGATGTCATTCATTTTGCCCTTGGCAATCAAGTGGTAACGGATTCTTTTATTTTAAGTGGGGAAGTGGAAGTGAATGAATCCTTCATTACAGGAGAGTCGGATCCGATTATCAAAAAAGAAGGAGATCTCCTTCTTTCGGGAAGTTTTATTGTGAGTGGTTCCTGTGTAGCAAGGGTAGAACATGTTGGTCTTGCTAATTATACGGCCAAAATTAGTAAGGATGCCAAATACATCAAAGAAGTGAATTCGGAAATCATGCGGTCCTTTCAGAAAATTATTAAAATGGTTTCTTTCCTTTTGTTTCCAATGGCAATTTTACTGTTTTCGAAACAGATGTCCTTGGAAGGAAATACGTTACAAACCGCCATTACCAGTACCGTAGCAGCTTTGATTGGAATGGTACCTGAGGGTTTGGTCCTACTTACTAGTACCGTTTTGGCGGTCAGTGTCATGCGCCTTGCGAAACGGAATGTTTTGGTCCAAGAACTCTATTGTATTGAAACACTTGCTAGGGTAGATACGATTTGTTTGGATAAGACG
>CARZYU010000074.1:1455-3089 GCA_949113215.1 uncultured Bacilli bacterium
ACGGGAACGATTACGGAAGGGAGGATGGAAGTCGTCGATTTGGTTCCACTTTCTTCTTCGAAGGAGGAAGTAGAAGAGATCTTAGGAACGATGTTTCATCATTTGAAAGATGAAAACCCGACTGCTTGTGCGATTCGGGATCGTTTTACCTCGGTTGCTTCTTGGAAGGAAGAATCGGTCATTCCTTTTTCCTCCAAGAAAAAATATTCGGGAGTTCGTTTTCAGGGAAAAGGAACTTATTATGTCGGGGCTCCAGAGTTCATTTTGTTTGATCAAGGAAAGAGCATCGAAAAAGAATTAAAAAAGTATACGAAAGATTATCGAGTGGTTGTTCTTACCAAGGAACAGACACCTCTAGCACTACTTCTCATTCGCGATAAAATCAGAAAGAGTGCCAACGAGACATTACAATACTTTCGGGATCAAGGTGTGAAGATAAAGGTAATTTCTGGAGATAATATTGAAACCGTTTCGGAAATTGCCTTTCGTGCAGGAATTCCTGATGATAGTAAAAGAATCGATGCAACGACACTTCGAACGAGAAGAGACATTGAAGAAGCGGTAGAGGAGTACGATATTTTTGGCAGAGTAACACCAAGCCAAAAGAAAGAGATCGTTTTGGCTTTGAAGAAACATGGACACACCGTAGCGATGACAGGGGATGGAGTCAACGATGTCTTGGCCCTCAAAGCATCGGATTGTGCTGTGACAGTCGCTAGTGGCAGTGATGCAGCCAGAAATGTTTCACAGTTGGTTCTTTTGGATTCTTCGTTTGATTCGTTACCGAGTGTCGTATTGGAGGGAAGAAGAACGATCAATAACATTCAACGCTCTTCCTCTTTGTTCTTGGTTAAGACCATCTATACGACGATTCTTTCCATTTATTTTCTCTTTGTTGATTTTGCTTATCCTTTTGAACCAATTCAATTGTCTTTTATCAGTGTCTTAGCGATTGGAATTCCATCCTTTGTCTTAGCACTGGAACCAAATCATAATCGAATGGAAGGGAAATTTCTATTTAATATTTTGAAGAAAGCGCTTCCAGCGGCTTTGACCATTGCCACAAATATCATCTTGATTACGATATTAGGTTCCATTTTCACCTTCACTCATGGAGAACTTTCGACGTTATCAGTCATTACAACGGCCTATACTGCCTTTATTTTGCTGTATCGTATTTGTAAACCTTTCAACGCACTTCATCGGTTGTTGTTTGGAACGATGATTTTGGTTTTCGTTCTTGGTATTCTGTTGGTGCCAAAACTATTCTCGTTAGCTACCTTTACGATCCCAATGTTAATTATCATTGCAATTTTAAGTGTTTTATCTTATTTGTTCTATAACTTTTATGGAAAGTTAATTGAGAGAATTTCCGAAAAAAGGGCTTGATTTCAACTAAGATTTATAGTAATCTAGTTAGTGTCTTAATACAAATGAGTCTTTTTCTCTTGCAAAAGACATAAGTTTATTGTAAAATGAAAAAGTACTCATTGATCTGGACTTGTAGCTCAGTTGGTTAGAGCACACGCTTGATAAGCGTGGGGTCGTAGGTTCAAGTCCTACCAGGTCCACCATTGTTTGCCTCAATAGCTCAGTTGGTTAGAGCACTTGACTGTTAATCAAGGGGTCCTAGG
>CARZYU010000075.1 GCA_949113215.1 uncultured Bacilli bacterium
AATTCCTTTTTTAAACGTAAGAGGATGCCCACACTTTGGACATGCATCGTGCTCTTCGACATTTTTTAAATCGAAATACGTTGCTTCAAAATCACTTGGATTCACATTGATAAAGTGATAGTTGGGCTGATTTGCTCCCACTACAAAGTTTCGCATTTCCTTGATATCTTGATCTGCATAGATTGGAATGGATAGACCAATCGGACCAACGAAGCCAATTCCACCTTTGCTCACCTCTTCGACCGAGGAAGAAGATGCTAATTCTAGTTCCTCCTCTTTGATTCCCAAATACTTAGCAATCTTTAAAAGATTCACTTCACGATCTCCTCTGATCATCACGGCAATCAATTGATCTTTTGCCTGATAGATGAGCGTCTTCACGAGTTTCGATTTATCAATCTTCAAGAAATTTGCCACTTCTTCAATGGTCTTAACGTTTTCGGTCAACGTAAGTTCTTTTTCTTTTTGCTCTTCCCTCTCTTCTTCCTGTTTCACACAAACACTTACTTCGATATTGGATGCATAGTCACAATGTTCGCAAAGGACCAGCGTATCTTCCCCAATTTCGGTAAC
Source organism: uncultured Bacilli bacterium (assembly GCA_949113215.1). Classification (GTDB taxonomy): domain Bacteria; phylum Bacillota_I; class Bacilli_A; order RF39; family UBA660; genus CARZYU01. The sequence goes on from CARZYU010000075.1 coordinate 574, forward strand.
TGCTTGGAATTCTTCCGAAAGAAGTCCTCCCATCGCACCTGTATCCGCTCTTACAATCCGATAATCTAGGCCAATACGATCAAAAATGGTTCGATAAGCTTGATACATTTTTTGATAAGAAACATCGAGTCCTTGCAAATCACGATCGAAACTATAGGCATCTTTCATAAAGAATTCACGAACACGAATCAAGCCAAATCTAGGACGAGCTTCATCGCGGTATTTGGCTCCAATTTGATATAAGTTAAAGGGCATATCTTTGTAAGAACGAATCATCATCGAAGCAGCAGAAACAAATAGTTCTTCGTGTGTTGGTCCCAAAACATAAGGTCTTTTGAAACGATCCTCCAACTTGAACATACTATCACCAAAGATATCTTTTCTTCCGCTCGCTTCGTATACTTCCATAGGAAGGAGGGAGGGCATCAATAGTTCGTTGGCACCTGCTTTGTTCATTTCCTCTCGAACGATCGCTTCTATTTTATGAAGTACCTTGAGTCCAAGAGGCATATACATATAAATTCCTGCCCCTACTTTTTTTATCATACCTGAGCGAACAAGCAAATTTCCACTTTTCGAATCTTCGTCTTTCGCATCTTCTCGTAAGGTATAAAAGAAATTATCTTTCAGTTTCATCTTAGTACCCCTTTCTTTAAGGTTTTAATCTGGTTGGCCCACGATAGATGAAAGTAGCTTCTCTGATGTTGTCGATTTCAAATAGTTGCATCATAACCCTAGCAATTCCAATGGCAAATCCACCATGTGGAGGGCATCCATAACGGAAGAAATCCGAATAGAATTCCAAACTTGCTGGATCAATCTGTTTTTCTTTCATTTGGTCGATGAGTTTATCAACCCGATGTTCTCGTTGCGCTCCTGTGGTAATTTCGACACCACGGAACAAGAGATCGTAACTCTTCGTTACACCATTTTCCTCTAACATATGATAAAAAGGTCTTGCTGCAAATGGAAAGTTCGTTACGAAGATAAAATCACTGCCGTATTCTTTCTTGGCATATTCGCACAATAATTTTTCTTCTTGACGTTCAAAGTCTTCTGCTCTTTCTCCGACAAAGTGGCACTTTTCTTTCAGAATCTCTTTGGCTTCTTCAAAGGTGACACGAGGAATAGCAATGGTCGTATCAACTAGTTCGACACCAAAGAGCTCTTTGATCTTTTCGCCATACGTTTCATTGACTTTCGAAATGGCATATTTTAACCATGCTTCCTCCATATCCATCACTTCGTCCAAAGAAGAAATCCAAGAAATCTCGATATCGGCCATATTAATTTCGGTCGCATGATAAGAAGTGTGAGAATTTTCGGCACGAAAAGCAGGTCCAATTTCAAAGACTTTGTTGAAGCCTGCAGCCATAGCCATTTGCTTATAGAACTGTGGAGATTGTGATAAGCATGCCTCTTCTCCAAAATAGTCAATTTTAAAGACCTCTGCCCCACTTTCGGCAGCACCTGCGGCAATCTTTGGGGTATGGATTTCCATAAAGCCATGCTTGATACAGTATTCTCTCAAAGCATGTTCAAACAACGTTTCACATTGAAAGAACAAATGATTGTCTTCTCTACGTAAATCTAAGAAACGGTAGTCTAACCTCGTTTCACGAAGAGCAGCATCCTTCTTTTTGATATCGATGGGAAGTTCTTCCTTCGATCTTGATAATACTTCAATCGAGGTTGGAAGAAACTCCATCCCCCGTAATTTAACCTTGGGACTTTCCTTTAACAGTCCTTGCATCTTTACGGTGCTTTCCAAAGGTAAGTTGCTGATCGTTTCTACCAAGGAAGCATTCTCCTCGTTCTTTTCAATGGTCACTTGCACTTTATCGGTACCATCACGTAAAATGACAAACTGGACATATTGCAAATCCCGAATATTATCGACAAATCCCTGTAATTCAACCTCTTTTTCGAAATAGTTTTCTAATTCGTTAAAGTATATTTTTTTCATCTTACTTCTCTTCCTTCTTACCATCATCGCATGTGCATTCTTTTTCTTCTAAACACCCACAGTTGTGTTCTTCTTCGCAGTGACAATCGTCCCCACAGGTGCATTCTTCCTTGCAACAATCTTCGTCACAATGACAATGTTTTTCACTCATTTCTTCTTCCTCCTCTCCTATTTTTTCATCCAAATAATAGATCAAATAGTCAAGATCAACTTTTTCTTCTTCTTTCGTTCGATTGTTTTTAATCGTTATCATATTATTATCAAGATCTTCACTATTTAAAAGCAATAAAAATTTTGC
>CARZYU010000076.1:0-218 GCA_949113215.1 uncultured Bacilli bacterium
CTATTCTGGGAATTACGCTTCTACTATTTGGACTCATCATGTTACAGCCCGACTTAGGAACAGGGTTAGTACTGGTGATGAGTATCGTTGCTTTATTGTTCGTAGCAGGCGTCAATATGAAATTCTTTTATATTGCAGCGATTCTCGGTGTCATTGGAGTTGTCGTCTTGATTATGATTGCACCTTATCGAATGGATCGTATTACGTCCTTTGTCAAT
>CARZYU010000076.1:228-2829 GCA_949113215.1 uncultured Bacilli bacterium
GATGCCCTTGGGACAGGATTTCAAATGATTCAATCTCTTTATGCAATTGGGCCAGGGGGACTTCTTGGCATGGGATTTTTAAATTCGAGACAGAAGCATTTCTATCTTCCGGAGCCACAAACAGACTTTATCTTTTCCATCATCAGTGAAGAGTTTGGAGTAGTAGGAGTGATTCTTGTCAGTATCCTATTTCTTACGGTTTTGTACCGAGGAATCAAAATTGCTTTGAATGCTAAAAACCTCTTCGCCAAGTATCTGGCCTTTGGTATGGTCTTTCAGATGCTCTTTCAGACGGTTATGAACTTGATGGTGGTGGTCGGATTGATTCCAGTAACTGGAGTTACACTACCTTTCCTAAGTTATGGAGGAAGTAGTCTTTTAATCAGTATGGTAAGTATTGGAATTTTGCTAAATATTAGCAGAAACTAAGTGTTCAAAAAACGTTGCATTAAAAACATATGTTTGATATAATGCACTCATCTATTAAAATAGGGGGGGACACGTATGAATCATATTATGTTGAATCAAGAATTAAAAATAGAGGATATGATCTTTCCAATGAGGGGTCAACAAGTAATACTGGATTCCGATCTTGCAAAGTTATATGGAGTCGAAACGAAAAGAATTAATGAAGCTGTTAAAAATAATCCGCGAAAATTTCCGGAACGATTTTCTTGGGAGTTAACAAACGAGGAATATAATGAGTTGCGGTCGAAATTTTCGACCACAAATCTTTCCAATATGTCTCGAACCAATCCCAAAGTTTTTACAGAACAAGGTGTGGCTATGCTTGCTACCATTTTAAAATCACAGACGGCAATAGAGGTTAGTATTAGAATTATGGATGCCTTTGTTTTGATGAGACACTTTATTGTGGAAAATAAGGATATTTATAAATCTCTAAACCATATTCATAATCAATTAATCGAACATGATGAAAAAATCCATTATTTATTTTCTAAATTTGATAAAAAGGAACAGTTGTTCTTACCGGGAGAAACTTACGATGCTTATTCATCGATTATCCATATTTTAACGAAAGCAAAAGAAGAAATTGTTATCATCGATAACTATGCCGACAAAACAATACTAGATATGATAAAAAATATGGATGCTTACGTAACAGTTATTACGAGTAAAAGAGCAAAATTAACATCTTTGGAAGTAGAAAAGTTCAATAAGCAATATGACAAATTGAGAGTTATCTATGATAACACGTTTCACGATCGATATCTCATTCTTGATCGAAAAGAAGTATATCATATGGGAGCGTCTCTCAATCATGCTGGGGAAAAAATATTTTCGATCAATCATTTAAAAGATAAGATGATAAAAGAACATTTGCTAAGTTATACCTGTCAGATTATGAATGAGGATTCGCTAACCGTATGATTTTTATTGTTTGTCCGTTGATTTTAAGGGTTTTCTTTCCGTGAAAGAAAGCGACAGTTCAAAGAAATGACAAATTTTTGATTGCATTTCGTGTTATAATGAATTTTCTGCGAAAGGACGAAGATTATGATTCAAAAATATCGGGTTGTAAAAGATCATTTAGAATTGTTGACAGATTATCATACGTTGGTAATCAGGGAAAAGAAAGGAGTAACGGAAGAACAGTTGGTTTTAGAGAATGTTCTAGAGTTTTTAAAGAAAGAACTGGCACGAAATAAAGAACAACAGAACAGTTTCGAGATTCAACAAGAATTTTCGAATCGTCTAGTCTCTTATTTTTCTGCTGCGAGTGCCTTTGCAGGGGCGATGGGTATCGGTATTGGTGCTTGGTTTAACCTGCTTCATGTGGAACCGATGTTAGGACTTTCCTGTGGGATGACTCCTTTTGCCTTGGCGTTTGGTTTTACGTTCAAAGAGGGATATCGTTCTCATCATTCTTCTAAACGATTAAAACAGCTTTCCTATCAAAGAGAATTTCTTGAAAAATCATGGGAAGAAGAAAATGGTATTTTAGAAATACTCAGGGAAAAAGAACAATCTATGGTTCTTGAGGAGAGTGACTTTATCGATCTTGATGATCGAGAAAAAATAAATTCCTATCAGAGGTACCTTTCTTGTTATGAAAAGTATCTCATGCAAAATAAGCAATATCAGGATGCTTATCAAAATGGAAAATTGGATCTTCTCCTTGCTTCGGAGAAAGAAGATACACTCACTTACGAACTGATGTATAAAATGGTTATGATGGATGCAACGTCCCCAGAACAAGCTAGAAAGACGTATCAACTAATTTATCCACAAAAAAGAAGTTAAGGAATTAACTTCTTTCTTTTAAGGTTAAAATAGCATCTTGAATGGTTTTAGCAGAATGATCGAGTCGTTCTTGCTCTGCTTCTGTCAGCGATGGATCAATTCGTCTTTTGATTCCTGTTTGATTTAAAATGGCAGGACCACCGATGTATAATCCATAGTTTTCATCGTATCTTGAGAGGGTTAAAATACAATCTTCGTTCCCAAAGATGGCATTGGTGATACGAACCAAACTCATACCGATTCCATAAGAAGTGTTTCCTTTTCGTTCGATGATTTCGTAAGCAGCATCTCTTACATCTCTGTAAATTTCTTCTTGTTCTTCAAAGGAGAGGAATT
>CARZYU010000077.1 GCA_949113215.1 uncultured Bacilli bacterium
TGAGTAAAATTAAAGTGTTTGCTTTAGGTGGGCTCAACGAAAATGGAAATAATATGTATGTTGTCAATGTAGACGAATCCATTTTTGTGTTTGATGCTGGCTTAAAGTACGACAATGAAAAAAATCTAGGAATTGATTACATCATTCCAAACTTTGATTACTTGATTCAAAACAAAGATAAGATTCAAGGAATTTTTTTGACACACGGTCACGATGGAAATATGGGAGCGGTTCCTGATATTCTAAAAGAATTACCAACCGTTCCAGTGTATGCGACGAAGTTTACAATGGAAATGTTAAAACAGGATTTAACAGAAGAACAGAAGAAAACAGCAAGATTAAAGGAAATTCGTCCCCATGCGAAACTATCGTTTGGAAAGAATGTGATTTTTCCCATTAGTGTAACACATTCCATTCCAGATGCGGTTTGTTACGTTCTCTATACGGAAGATGGAGCGATTGTCTATACGGGAGATTTCGTATTTGATTCGACGATGATGGGAAATTACAAAACAGATATTGGGAAGTTGGCCTATGTTGGAAAACAAGGAGTATTGTGTTTACTTGCGGAATCAATGTATGCTGAAAAATTAGGACATACGAGTCCTAATAATCGGGTTGCTTCGTTCATTCGTGACGTCCTTCATCGCAATGATCATCGCATTATTGCAACCGTCTTTCCCGCCCATATTTATCGCATTCAAGAAATTTTCAATGAAGTGAGCAAAACGCATCGTCATATCGTCATTATGGGAAAGGTCCTTCAAGATACGATTCAAAAAGCCCTCGATTTGGGTTACCTCAAGATCAATCGAAATAAAATAGGAGACCTTGCTAATCTAGAAGAAAAGGATGTTGTTTTATTAGTATCGGATGAAAAGGAAAAACCTTTTGCCAATTTGGAGAGAATCATCAAAGGATTCGATAAGTACATTAAATTGAAGGATACGGATACGATTTTTATTACCGAACCACCTTACGATGGAATTGAACGAAGATTAGCTGAAGTCATGGACGATATTGCCAAAGCCGGAGCCGAAGCGATTAGTTTATCTTCAAGAAAGCATCTGTTACATCATGCCTCAAGAGAAGATTTGATGCTCATGATCGATTTGATGAATCCGAAATATTATTTTCCAGTCAAAGGAGAATATCGTCAACAATACGCCAATGCGGAAGTGGCAGAGGATTTAGGAATTCCCAAAGAAAACATCATTCTAAAACAGAATGGTGATGTCGCTTACTTCGAAAAGGGAATGTTAAAAGAATCGGTAGAACACATCCCAGTCGACGAAATTTTAATTGATGGTACCAGTCAAGGAGACATTGGTGATTTGGTTCTCAAAGATCGTGAAATGCTCGGGGAAAATGGTATTGTGATCGTAAGTTGTACTTTGGACCGTACGACGAAAGAAGTGTTAGCAGGTCCAGAGATTTTGACTCGTGGATTCATCTTTGTAAAAGATAATCAAGAGTTACTTGGACAAACAAAAGAGCTTTCCTTAGATGTCATCGAGAAGAACATCGAAAAAGAAAGCAAGCATGTTGATTATGGAAAAATTAAAACGGATATCAGGGAAAGTCTAGGGAAGTACTTCTATAAGGAAACCGAATGTAAACCGATGATTATTACCGTCATTCAAGAAGTATAAAGGGGATCATTTGATCCTTTTTTCTTTTAAAGAAAGAAACTAGGTTGTCCAAAGTTAGTTGCTGGATTGCTATTTCTTTCTGGTTCTTCGTTCGTTCTAGTGGGATTTGTCTTTGGTTGGTCAGTATCTCTGACTGCATCAAAGATTCGTAGCATCGTCTTAGCATTACTGACGATGGGCTTTAATTGATAGACAATCGGGATGGTTTGATTGATGATATTGAGTGTCTTTTGGGTATTGTTTAAAAGATTACCCCAATCGAAACTTTTTTTTGCTACTGGATACATCTGATAGGGATTGTAAGCTCTGTTTCCAAACATGTTCGTCACCTCTTTATTACTACTATATGCATTCACCTAGAGAAACGTTAATCCCTTACGAAAATGTTTTTCAAATAGAAGAAGGTGTGTTATACTATATTGTAGGATAAAAGAGTAGAAGGAGGGTGTGACCAATGGAAATTGCTATGAAACCATTTATCTTTGTTTACCATATGGTCCGTGCCTTTTTCTTCCTGCCAAAGACCATTTTAGAATATGCTTATACTGGTGTGGTTGCTTCCATTGATAAAGTGACGCATCGAGAAGAAAAAAAGAATAAGGAAGAATCTTTGGAAGAGCGAACTTTAACTGCAGAAGAACTCCATTTAATCAAACAGGAAACCAATAAGATAAAACGAGATCTTGGCAAGAAAACGACCTTTAATTATACCGTCAAAAGTGGTACAGGAGCGGTTATCAAAAGTAGTTTTGATGCTTACAATCAAAAGGAAGTAGAAACGTATCTGGTTGGGGAAGGCTATGAAATTGTTAAAATTGAGCCAAGAAAACCTTACGATATTGAACTCTTTACGCATGGTCAAATGAAAACCTCGGATTTGTCATTCATGTTGACTCAATTGTCGACTTATATCAAAGCAGGGATTCCTCTGATCGATTCCGTTCGTATTTTGGCAAAGCAGACGGTCAAACCAGCGAAGCGAAAAGTATACGATAAATTGATTTACGATCTTTTGATGGGAGAAAATTTTTCTACTGCCTTGGAAAATCAGGAAGAAAAATTTCCAAAGTTACTCATCAATATGGTGAAAACAGCGGAAATGACTGGAGATCTTCCTACCACTCTCGATGATATGTCGGATTA
>CARZYU010000078.1 GCA_949113215.1 uncultured Bacilli bacterium
GTAAGGATAGTTCCTGACGCTAAACTTTGACTTGTAACATAACCACTTCCCGAAGTAGAAATAGAAATTGGCAAGAAGGTAGAAAGTGTCTCTACTTCTTTTTTTGACCATCCCCACAAATCAGGTAGAGCAATATTAGTTCCATTGGTTAGCAAGAACACTTTATCTTTTGAAGTAATCGTACTCTTCTTTGCTGGATACTGATCAATAATTTTATCTCCGTCTCCCAATACAATCGTCGTAATTCCCTTGGGAGATAGTTCGGCTAAAACAGCATCTTTATTTCGATTGATATACGAAGATAAATCAAATTTCGAAATCGTTTCTACCACATCTTGGCTACCCTCATCTCCATAATACTTGCTGATGTTGGCAACAACACTTTTCACAGCATCCCAAATGGGTTTGGCATATCCATTGGTAGGACGTTTGATGGAAGCATAAATAATCACTTTCGGATCATCCATCGGATAGATTCCGGCAAAGGAAGAAATCACTTGATCGGCTCCCGGTAAATATCCCGATCCATCTTCAGCAGCAATCTGTGAAGTTCCTGTTTTTCCAATCAAATTATATCCCATCATACGGAATCCTGATCCGGTGTTTCCAATTCCGTAGACCGTATCGTACATCAACTGCTTTATTTTATTGACTGTATCGGTAGAAGCTACTTTGGTAATTTCTTTTCGCTTTCCTTGATAGAGAACCTCTCCTGTTTCATGATCGACGATCTTTTCGACCAAATAAGGTTTTAATAACATTCCATCGTTGGTAAGAGAAGTAAGGGCTTGAATATTTTGAATAGGAGTCGTCGTAATTCCTTGACCAAATCCAGCATTGAAAACTTCCGTTTCGTATTTAAAAGTCAATTTACCACTTGCTTCATTCGGAAGTTGAATACCTGTTTTTGATCCAAATCCCAACTTCTTGAAATACTTTTTTAACATCGTTTGATTCATATGTCTCTCAATCAAATTGATAACACCCACATTACTCGATAACGCAAAACCACGATCGTAACTAATATCTCCCCATCCATCACGATTCCAGTCTCCGATTTCAGTACCATCCGTTGTCGTATAAACTCCGGAATGATAAGTTTCATTCCCATCATAAACACCATTTTCCATTGCTGCCATATAAGTGAAGATCTTCATCGTACTTCCTGGTTCATAGGGAAATGCCGTATTATAATCCAAATAATTTGTCAAGTCTCTTACATTAGGATCAAACGAGGGAGTCGAACTGGATGCTAAAATCTTACCTGTTTTAGCATCTGCAACTAAAAAGGTAAACCATTCGTAATGATGTTTGGAATCCGCCTCTTTCAACGCTTGTTCCACAAAAAATTGAATATTACTGTCGATGGTCAAATAAATATCTTTCCCATTTTCTGCATCTTTTCTTACTTCTTTGGTATTGGCTATTTTGTATCCCTTTAAGTCTTTCTGATAGGTGATCGAACCATCCGTTCCCTTCAAAAGATCATCATAGTATTTCTCTAATCCTAATTCTCCAACGATATTCTCTTTCGTTCCATCGTTTTCTTCGGTAATTTCTGTTTTCGCATAGCCCAAAGTATACGATAAAAAATCTCCATTCGGATAATAACGTTTCTGTGTTTCGATAAAATCTAACCCTGGAAGATTCAACTCTTCAATTTTTTCTTTGGTAATTTCCGTAAGACCTCGTCCCTTTGATCCAAATTCCGTCTGATAAACATCTTTGGATAACAAGGCTAAAATGTCTGCTTCCCCCATCTCTAAAATAGGTGCTAGTGCTTTGGCTGTCGCTTCTTTATCGACCACATGCTGTGGCCTCTTAGGATCGGTCGTTCTTTTTTCTTCCAAATAGGCAATCAATTTATAAGAAGAAACATTTTGGGCAAGTACTGCTTCATCGCTGGAATAAATCGTTCCTCTTGTCGCCTTCAACGTTTCTGTCTTCGTTGTTCTCTTCGTTGCCAGTTCGCTTAAGTCTACTCCATCGATGGTTTTCGCAAAGGCGATTTGACTTACTCTAGCTCCAATCACCAAAAACACAAAAAGAGCAAGGACCAAGAAGAACTTACTCATTCTTACATTATTCCTTGCTTTCTTTTTCATTGTATCACGTCCTAATTATCCTCTTTGATTGTCTTAATATTATCATTATTGTAACTCAAACCTTGGTTCTTTGCAACTTCTTGAATTTTATCAAGCGAAGCTAATTCGTTGATTTTCATCGAAATACTTTCGTTCTTTTTTTGTTGCGCTGCAATTTGTTTTTTTTGTTGTTCAACCTCAAAATTCACTTTGGAAAGAGTCGCTTTGCTTCCCACAATAAAAACAGGACTAGACACGGCTAAAACAATCGCTAACGTATAAAGTAACCGCTCAAATTTACTCATTTTCAGTCTCTTTTTTACTGTTCGCATAAGCTTCCTCCTATTTTATTCTTTCAATGACCCGTAATTTAGAACTTCTTGCTCTTGGATTTCTTGCAAGTTCTTCTTTGCTCGGTTCCATTGCTTTTTTCGTAATTAATTGATAGTCTGGTAAATAAACTTCTGGAATATCCGGTAGTCCCATTACCTTTTCATCTACGGTGGTTAATGTTTTGAATTTATTTTTGACAATTCGATCTTCTAATGAATGAAAGGTGATAACCGAAACTCTCCCTCCAACTTTAATCAAGGAAAGTGCGGCATCGAGTCCTTGTTCTAATACCTCTAATTCATGATTCACTTCCAAACGAATAGCCTGAAAAATTTGACGTGCTGGATGCT
>CARZYU010000079.1 GCA_949113215.1 uncultured Bacilli bacterium
GAATTGAACTTCTACATTATAACAAAAAAAAAGAATTTTTTCAAATCGAAAAAGTTCTTTCTGCTATTTTGCCATTTTTTCAAGAGCTTCCCTGGCTGCTACTTGTTCTGCTTCTTTTTTACTTCCGGCAGTTCCGGTTCCAAGCACAATGTCATCGATGGAAACCGTTACGGTAAACATCTTATTATGGGCAGGTCCTTCTTCCTTTACCACTTGATAAACAAGGGTCTTCTGTTCTGTTTGAACATATTCTTGTAAGACCGACTTATAATCACTGAAAAAGTTTACGGTTGGATCCAAAAGAAATGGAATGACTACTTTCTCACAGACACGTTTTGCCGTGGCATATCCAAGATCGACGTAAACAGCTCCCAAAAAAGCCTCAAAAATATCTGCCATAATGGCTTTTTTTACCGTTCCCCCATCGTTTTTTTCGCCATGTCCAACTTTAATAAACTTGGAAAACTCTAAACTTTTCGCATACTCATAACAAGCATTTTCACAGACGTAACTTGCCCTTACTTTGGTCATTTCCCCTTCTTCTTCCTGTTTGTTAGAATAAAGATAATCTGCTACGACCAAATCTAAGACGGCATCTCCCAAAAATTCAAGACGTTCGTAATCTTGCTTTAAATGATGTTCATTCACGTAAGAGGAATGAGAAAAGGCCCGTTCGTAAAGAGTGCGATCTTTTGGCGTAATTTTTAAAGTTTGGAATAGTTCTTCCATTCATATCACCGATAAAATTATAGCAAATTTCAAGGAATAAGAAAAGAACAATTGCACCTCATTTTGTTTTATAGTAAAATAAGAATACGGTGATGAAGATGAAAAAAATAATTCTTTGGCTCATTCGCTGTTATCAAAAAATACCAGGTCCTTGGCATGCAACTTGTAGACATATTCCCACTTGTTCCAATTATGCGATCGAGGCAATTGAAACGTTTGGCCCTAAAAAAGGATGTATTCTTACTCTCAAACGAGTGTTACGTTGCAATCCATGGGGAACCAAAGGAATCGATCTTGTACCAAAAAAAGGAGAAAAAATATGAAAAAATGGTTTTTACTTTTCTTAACTGGGGTTTTGGTTATCACGATGACTTCAGGATGTAAACAAGATGATATGGATGGAATTAAGATTACGACGACTTCCTATCCCATTGAATACATTACAGAACGACTCTATGGGGAACACGCTATTATCAATTCTATTTACCCCGATGGGACCGATATCAGAAAGCACAAATCGACGAAGAAGCAACTTTTGGATTACAGTAAAACCGATCTTTTTATCTACAATGGGTTAAGCGAAGAAAAAGAAATTGCATTTGATTTATTAGATAAAAATCCCTCTCTTCGAATCATTGACAGTACCTCTGTTTTAGAAACAACTCATGGAGTGGAAGAACTTTGGCTCAATCCTTCGCATCTTCTCATGATCAGTCAAAATATCAAACAAGGACTGAAAGAATACGTAGAAAGTGTTTATTTACAAAAAGAAATCGAAGATTATTATGAACAATTAAAAGTCGATCTTTCTTCGCTCGATGCGGAATATCGTCTAGCTGCAGACAATGCCAAACAAAAGAAAATTATCGTTTCTAGTGATGTCCTAAAATGTTTGGAAAAATACGGGCTTACGGTCATCTCTTTGGATCACAATACCGAAAATCTTTCTAAGAACATCGATGATGCCATCCTAGCGATCAACAATAAGGAAGTCAGTTATCTGTTCCTTTTGGAATACGAAGAAGCATCGGAAGAAGCAAAAACAGTCCTGGACCAAACAGGGGCAACAGCAATTACGTTCCGAAGACTTGATAACATTACCGATCAGGAACGAGATGATCACGAAGATTATCTTTCCATCATGAATCAAAACTTAGATAACTTAAAAAAAGAACTTTATCAATAAAGAAAAAAATGCCAAATCGGCATTTCTTTTTTTATCTTATTTTTTCCTTTATCAACGACAATTGTTTTTGGGTAGCAGCATAAGCAACACGACTTCCACCCTCTATCTTAGGAGGAATGGTCGAAACAGAAACGGGATAGATCGTTTTATCATCTGGATAAAAGTAAAATACAACAGAATCCTTTCCATATTGCTCTAAGGAAGGATCTCCATAGAGACTATAATGATCTACAACGATATAATCATTCTCGTCCTCTTCTAGAAAACGTACTCCTACTACACTTCCTGTAAGAGGATTCTTCTCTTGAAAGGAATAAACTTTTTCAATCTCTATTTTTCTTTTTTTGGCATACTTTGCTGCCTCTTCCTGTTTTCTTTTCATCTCTTCTAAGGAAAATTGGAAATTCTCCTCTTTCTTAAGGCGAAGCAAAACATCCAATGCTCCAATGCAATCGTTTAAGACTTCTCCATCGCATTCTTTTACAAAATGATACTCTTTCTCAAAGAAAGTATCAAAGGTAAACGTACTAGGTTCTTGATTCATTTTACTCACTTCTTTCTTGCGAATGGATTTATCTTACTATAAGATAGTCGCTTTGTCTATCTTATCCTCAAAAAAAGAAGCTTTTTGAAAGCCTCTTATCATTTGATTAACGTTTTTTTCCTTGATCTGAAGAGAACATAGTCAGAGTGTTATTTCGTAAAGACAGATATTCCTCTTTATCAATTTTAACACTTTCTCCACTTGCACTAAATCCTGTATGATCAAAACCACTATTCGCATATTCATATGCTGTAGAATAGTAAATAGGATCGTATTCAGGTGTATAGCATCTGGTTCCGAT
>CARZYU010000080.1:0-226 GCA_949113215.1 uncultured Bacilli bacterium
AGAATTGTGGGGAAGAAGATAAAGAAGTGCCAAGTCTATTGGGACCGGATGATTGCCTATCCTAAAGTAGAAGAGTTTACTAAAAAACTTGTGGATCAAGAAATCAAAACAATCAAGACGAGAGGGAAATGGATTGTAATCGAACTGAGCAAGGGAGAGTTGTTGATTCATCTACGCATGGAAGGAAAGTTTTTCTTTCGTATTAAAGGAAATCCTATCAATAAAC
>CARZYU010000080.1:316-2692 GCA_949113215.1 uncultured Bacilli bacterium
TATGCAAAGAAAACACTCCCTATTAAAAGTGTTCTTTTGGATCAAAGTATTGTGACAGGGATTGGAAATATTTATGACGATGAGATTTTATTTCAAAGTAACATCAATCCTTATCAAAAAGCAAATACGTTAAAAGAACAAGATTGCATTAAGATCATTCAAAATACGAAGGATGTGTTATCTCGTGCAATTGAAAAGGGTGGTACGACCATTAAAAGTTACACTTCTGAAGAAGGCGTCCATGGTCTTTTTCAACACGAACTCCAGGTCCATGGTAAGAAAGGGACTTGTCCAAAGTGTCATACAGAAATTACCAAAGTAGTGATTGGGGGAAGAGGAACTTACTTTTGTCCAAAATGCCAACCAATCAAAGAGGAAAGCTTCGTAAAATAAGCTTTTTTTTCTTGTTAAGTGATTGTAAAATGACAATTTTTTGTTTTCAAATCGCATAAAATATGATAAAATTAACAATGTTTGAAAGAAAGAAGGAGTAGTATGAAAAAGACAAAAATCGTTTGTAGTATTGGACCAGCAAGTAATGAAGTTGCTGTTATGAAAGAAATGGTCGAAGCTGGAATGAATGTTGCTAGAATCAACTTTTCTCACGCAACATTAGAAGAAAGACAGAAAGCTTTGGATTCGGTGAGAGAAGTGAGAAAGATCACAGGAAAAAGTGGCCATTCTTTGGGATACGAAAGGACCAGAATTTCGTAGTGGTGTTTTGGAAAACGATTCGATCGAATTGATTCCTGGAAAGAAGATTCGTCTTGTGAAAGAATCCATTTTAGGAAATGTAGAACGTTTTACGGTGAACCATCCAGAAGCCATTGATTCCCTTTCGGTAGGAGATATCATCTTACTAGAAAACGCTAAAATGAAGTTGGAAGTTATCAGTAAAGAAGACGATGGAGTTACTTGTAACATTCTAGTAGGGGGAGTTCTTGGTAACCGTAAGAGTATGAGTGTACCAGGAAAAGCTTTAAATATTCCTTACATCAGCGATATCGATCGGGAAGATATGAAGTATGCTTGTGAACATGGAGGAGAGTTCTTAGCGATTTCTTTTGTTTCAAGACAAGAAGATGTATTAGAGGTCAAAGAAATCTTAAAACAATATCATAGAGAAGACTTAAAAATCATTTGTAAGATTGAAAGTCAATTGGGAATTGACAATATCAGAGAAATTTTGGAAGTATCCGATGGTGTTATGATTGGTCGAGGAGATCTTGGAACCGAAATTCCAAGTGAAGAAGTACCTCATGCTCAAAAGAAATTGATACGTGTCTGCCGTGAAATGGGAAAAGTAGCGATTACAGCTACGGAGATGCTCGAAAATATGATGGAAAATTCTCGCCCAAAACGTGCGGAAACCAGTGACATTGCCAATGCTGTTTTGGATGGAACCGATGCAGTTATGCTATCAGGGGAAACGACAATGGGAAAACATCCGATTGAAACGGTAAAAGCGATGGCTGATATTTGTGAAGTAGCGGAAAAATATGCGGAATTTGATTATATTTCCAATCAGCAATCGGTTGATAGCATTCCAGATGCCATTGCCGAAAATGTGGTGGAAAGTGCCAATCGTTTGGGAGCAAAGCTCATCTGTGCGGCGACTATGAGTGGTACAACGGCATCTCTCATTAGTAATTTAAAACCAAAAGCACCTGTTCTTGCTTTGTGTCCTGATGAGAAAACAGGAAGAAAGTTAGCGCTCAACTGGGGAGTTTATCCAGTCAATTTAAAAGTATGTAATTCTACGGATGAGGTGTTGGAACTAAGCATCGAAAGGGCAAAAGAGTTCATGACACTAGAAGAACACGACAAAGTTGTTTTAACGGGAGGATTCCCTAATACCGACGAAAATAGAAGTACTAATTTAATGAAAATCGAAGAAATTTAACATCTTATGACAAGATGTTTTTTTCTTTTTATTGATTTGAAAGCAATGAATGCGATATACTGAAAATAGAGGTGAAGTAAATGTATTGTCCAAATTGTGGTAAGAAAGTTGTGGAAGGAGCCGACTTTTGTACGGGATGTGGTAAATTATTGGATAAGAGTCCAGCAAGTGGTCAAGTTGCTACGGTTACAAAAGAGACAAAGCCAGGACAAGGAATGGCAATTGCCAGTATGGTGTTAGGAATCCTTGGTGTTTTGTATTGTTTTCAAGCATTTTCGAATATCGACGATGGAATCAATTTGTTGTTCTATTATAGCGAAGTTGCCGAAAAAATAGGCTTTATCATCGGTTATATTTTAGTACAATCCATCTTTGGAACGCTTGCTCTTTGTTTTAGTATCAGTTCCCAAAAGAAGCAGAAGACTGGATTTGCTACGGCAGGATTTTGGTTATCGATTGCCATTTTTGCGATG
>CARZYU010000081.1:0-1336 GCA_949113215.1 uncultured Bacilli bacterium
CAACGGTTCCATCAAAATATTTTTTTAAAGGAGTAACTCCGGCATTGATCCAAAGTAAGCTTTTATCGTGCTCTGGAATCAAAGGAGCACTCTCCATCCGTTCGTGTCCTTTTGTTTCAAAAAAGGAAAGCCACATGGAACGAATTTGATTACTGGTTAAATACTTCATCTTTGTCTTCCTTTCCTCTCATCTGTTTTAAAATATCCTTCAGCTGCGTAACTTCTTCTTCCATACTTCCGTTGTTTAAAATGAAATAGTCCGCGTAAGCGATGGGACCACCTTTCGCCAGATTTTCAATTTCCGATAAATCTCGTTTGATGATATCTTCTCTTGAAAAAGGGCGATCAGGTCTTATCGCTACCCTTTCGTAACGCTTATCTTTATTGGTGACAACACAGACGAGTTTTAAAACATCTTGAAACTCTTCTTCTAATACCTTATATTCCTCCCAGGAATAGAGTCCATCTAAGACAACGTTTTTCCCTTCTTCGTAAAGCTTCTTGATTTTAGGAAGTAATAAAATCGCCACCGCAGCCATTCCGTATTGTTCTCTGATCTTTTCCCTAAACTCTTTCTGGCTATCTGGCGTAATTTCAATTCCTTCTTCCCTCATCTTTTCGTAGACCAATCCTCCAAAATAGACTTTCGCCCAACCTTGTTCCTCTAAATAATCGGTAATAACACTTTTTCCGGTCCCAGCCATTCCTACAACTGCAATTAATTGATTCATAACGTTTCTCCTTCTCTTTTCTTTATGATTTTCTCTGCTTCTCTTTTTAATGCTTCCAGCGTCGTATTTTGAACGATTTCATCATAGTCGTCATATTCTTCTACTTCTGTTTCGGTACGATGATTCTTTTCTTGATCAGTAAGGGCGTTTTCTAACTGATCTTTTTGAATTAAAATTCTCATCATGCACGGATATCTTCGTTTCAATTCTTCGATTTCTTTTTTTAATCTTCCATCACAGATGATTCCTACGTCAAAAAAGGATTCTAGTATGGAAATGTCTTCCGATAGACGATCTACTAAGAAATATTTCTTTCCCAGTTTTTCATCGATGATCTCGACTCCTAAAGTTTGAAGAAACGACCTTGGTTTTTCTACTTTTGGATTGGGATAACCAAAATAGTTTTCTGCCATTCGATAAAGGGGATCTGTCAAGTGAAGAAGGCAAACATTTTTTCCTTTCTCTTCCAATACCTCTTTCAAATAAGTTGCAAAGGTATCTTTCCCACTTCCTGCTTTTCCTGCGATGAGGTATAGTTCCATATTTCCTCCTTGAAACAAAAACAAGACCAAAGAACAGGAGGACAAAATTGCCCGGTACCATCC
>CARZYU010000081.1:1346-1824 GCA_949113215.1 uncultured Bacilli bacterium
GCTGTTCTACTTTTCTCTCGATCGAGTTTCACCAAAACCTCGATTCTCTTTTTTCAAGAAAAAAGTATACTTTTCTTCCTCAACGTTCTTATAGGTTTATTCTATCAAACAAAGGCGATCTTTTCAACTATTGTTCCGTGATTTCTATCATTTCTTTTTCCGCTTTGGATTCGTGCCACTTCTCCATTCCAAATTCGAACAGAATCTTTAAGGTAGCAATGATCGGTGTTGCCAAGATCATTCCAATCATTCCAAAGAGATGCTGGAAAATGAGTAGGCCTACCATGATCAACACAGGATGCAACTTCATCGTCTTTCCCATGACAATCGGTTGTAAAATATTGCCTTCGACCATCTGAATAACAACGATAGAAATGAGGGTAAAAACACCGGTCATAGGATTCATCGCAAATCCTACTACCACGGCAGGGATTCCTCCAATGTAAGGACCTAAATAAGGAATTACATTTGTAATCGC
>CARZYU010000081.1:1834-2472 GCA_949113215.1 uncultured Bacilli bacterium
AAACAAAAGTGGAGCATCGAGTCCAGCAAGAGCAAATCCAATTGACTGACAGATAAAAATGAGAAGCATAATCAGTAAAGTTCCTTGGACAAAAGAACGAAGGGAATGATTGAGTCGTTTGGTCAAACGATCGGCATCTTGTTTCATTTCTTTTGGGATGGCTTTGGAAATGCGGCGACCAAGTCGATTGAAATCGATCAATAAATAAAAACCAAAGACAAACCCTAAGATGATGGATACTCCCCCATTGATCAAATTTTTAATGGTATTGATGGCAAGGTCTGGGAGATTGGTTGCAAGATCCAGTCCAAAGGTTTCAATTCGTTTTAACACTTCCATCTCGGTTCCTCTGAAATCATAATTGGATAGTTTAGACACGTATTCAAACACTTCTTGAATGAAGCCTTTGACCGATTCTAAAGTAGATGGTATATGACTGATCAATTCATTCATTTGCTCGATAAACATTGGAACAATTAACGCTCCTAGTAATAGGAGAAAACCAAACAAAAGTAGATAAATAATCAATGCTCCAAAGCCACGTTTGATTTTATGTTTGCTCATCCAGGTTACCAAAGGATCAAATAACCAAGCGATAATAAGTCCAATAAAGATAGGAGAAATCACTTGTAACATCG
>CARZYU010000082.1 GCA_949113215.1 uncultured Bacilli bacterium
GGAAATACAGGATCTAACTATGCAATTATCTTAGTATTATTCATTCTTTTAGTTATCGTTATTGGTTCACGCTTCGCTCGTTAACCAAGAAAAGAGAAAAGACTTTTCTTTTTTCTTTTTTTTTGATAAAATATGGTCAGTTTGGGGTGATACCATTATGTTACGAAATAAAGATATTATTGATGAAAAAGACAAACGACTGCGTTTGGTTAGCAAAGAAGTTACCTTTCCACTTACCAAAGAAGATAAAAAAAACATCGATTTGATGATGGAATATCTTACCAACAGTCAAATCGAACCTCTTGCCAAAAAATACGATTTAAGACCAGGGATGGGACTTTCTGCTATCCAACTTGGAATTGACAAACGTTACATCGTCATCGTCCATGAAGTAGACGAAGAAGTTTTTGATAACTATATTCTCATCAATCCAAAGATCATCAGTAATTCTTTGGAAAAGATCTACGTCGAAATGGGAGAAGGATGTCTTTCCGTCAACCGTGAAGTCGAAGGAATTGTTCCAAGATACGCTAGAGTTACCGTAGAAGGATACGACATGGATGGAAATCTCATTCGTGTTCGAGCAAGGGAAGAATTGGCAATTGCCTTTCAACATGAAATTGATCATTTAAATGGTATTCTCTTCATCGATCACATCGATCCCAAACATCCCTTCCAAGGAAAAGACGAATATCGAGCAATTTAAAAGTTCACTTAACGTGAACTTTTTTATTTGACCTGATCTAATTTTACACTAACTAATTTACTGACACCGGATTCCTGCATGGTGATTCCATAGAGGGTATCGGCATATTCCATGGTCTTTTTCTTGTGCGTGATAATCAAGAACTGTGTTTTATTTTTGTAGTGATCCAAATACCGACCAAACTGATCGACGTTGGCTTCATCAAGGGCAGCTTCTACTTCATCAAACAAACAGAATGGCACCGTACGGATATTTAAAATAGCAAATAATAAACTAATCGCTGTCAATGTCTTTTCACCACCAGATAATAAGGAAATGGTCGATAATTTCTTTCCAGGAGGTGAAGCAACAATATCAATTCCTGTTTCTAGAAGATCCTCTGGATTCGTTAATTTCAAAGAAGCTGTTCCTCCCCCAAATAATTCGCGGAACACTTCCTTGAATTCTAAATTGATCAGATCAAAGGTCTTTTGAAATTCTTCTTTGACGACGTCATCCATTTCATCCATGATTTCTAATAACGTATCTTGAGCCTTTAACAAATCTTCTTTTTGTCCCTTCAAGAAATGATATCTGGTTGCTACCCGATCGTATTCTTCAATAGCCCCAAGATTGACCATTCCAAGCTCTTTCATACGATTTTTCAAAATCACTACTTTCCTTCTTACCTCTTCTACTTCTTCCTCCAATTGACCAGTTTCTCTGGCTTTCTCAAACGTAAGGGAATATTCTTCACTTAAGGTTAGAAGCATTGAGTCTAATTTTACACTCCATTTGCTTGCCTCAATTTCCAAGTGTTTTAACTCCTGTTCTTTTTCTCTTAAAGAGGCATTCTCAAATCGTTCTTTTCCCTCTAAATTCTCTTTTTCGGCTAATTGCTGATAATACATCTTGATTAAACGTTCTTCTTCTTTCGAAAAAGCATCCGTTCCGACCAATTCTAAAGCTGTAGCTTCTTTTTCTAAATTCTCCTGCTGTACTTTTCTTTCTTGATATTCTTTCTCCTCAGTCTGATATTGTTCAATCATCAACTGAAGCTGTTGCCTTCTTTCCAACAAAGAATCTTCTTTTTCTTTCCTCTCTTGCTTTAACGAGGTAGACATTTTTTCTAGTTCTTCGATTCGTTTCGTTAAAATTTCATAATCTTTTTTCTTTGATTCCAACTCCTGTTTGAGAGAAATCATGCTTTTTTGATAACCAGAGGATCCCCCCGTCATACTTCCCCCAACATGGATGACATCTCCATCTAAGGTTACGATCTTATAACGATTGCGAATGCTACGACCGATCGAAGTTGCATGCTCTAAGGTATCACACAGCAAAATGTTTCCTAATTGATTCAAAACGATGGAGCGATAGATTTCTTGATAAGTCACAAAATCAGAAATCACCCCAAGATATCCTTGGCAAGTGGTTAAGTATTCCAAAGTATCTTGCTCCACTCTTTTCGGGGCAATGATCGAAAGAGGAAAAAACGTTGCTCTTCCTTTTTTTTCTTCTTTCAAATAACCAATGGCATTTTGAGCGCTTCCCTCATCTTCTACTACAATAAAGTTTTTCGAAGCAGAAAGAGCAGTTTCTAAAGCTTTCACATAACGATCTTCGGTAGCTACTAAATTACCAATCGTATTATGAATTCCTCTCAAACGTGGATTTGATAAAACAGTTTTGACACTGAAAGGAAGATTTCCTCCATTTTCAAGTTCCGATTGTAACAAAGAAATTTGATGTGATAAATTAACGGCTTCATGATCTTTGTAAGAAT
>CARZYU010000083.1 GCA_949113215.1 uncultured Bacilli bacterium
ACTTCGTAACGAACATTTCCTTCCAGATAGTGCTTCATACTAGAAGTATTTCGATAACGAATATTAGAAACATACCCTGCAGCCGAAAGGCCAAATCCATAGTATTCTTCGTTGTTCCAGTAAGCTAAATTGTGAAAAGACTCATAGGTAGGGAGCGAAAAATTACTAATTTCATAGTGAAGGTAACCATGCTCTTTTAATGTTCTGCAAATTTCTTGATACATAAGCTGATCTATCTCTTCTTCGACCGCTGGAAGCTTCTTTAAAGCAAGAAACGTATGCTCTTCTAAGATCAAAGAATAACAAGAAAGATGAGGAACGTCGAGCGATAAAAAGAAAGATAAATCTTCCTTAAGATTCTCTAAAGTCTCCCCTGGTAAGGCATACATCAAATCGAGATTAATGTTCTCAAAATACCTCTTCGCTAAAAGGACTTTTTCCGTTACCTCTTTTTTCTTATGAGAGCGTTTCATCAAAGAAAGTAACTTCGAATTGACACTTTCTACTCCAATGCTCAAACGATTCACCCCATGATCTTTCAAAAAAACAAGGAGTTCTTCGGTAATATCTTCCACATTACATTCAAAAGTAAATTCCAAACAATGTTCAAGAGAAAACAGAGAAACCATTTCAAATAGTCTTTTAAGACAAGAATTCGAAAGACAACTTGGAGTTCCTCCTCCAATGTAGAGAGTTTCTATTTTTTCTCCTTGGTAAGTCTTTACCATTTCTTTTTCCAATGCATCGAGATAAGTAAATGCTAACGATTCTTCATAAAATCGTTTACAAAAATCGCAGTAGCTACAAATGGATTTACAAAAGGGAATATGAAGGTAAACATGCTTAATATCTTTCATAAGCTTTCCCTCCTACTACTTAATCATTCATTTTTAAGACAGAAAGGAAAGCTTCTTGTGGTACCTCCACGCTTCCTATCTGCTTCATTCTCTTCTTCCCCTCTTTTTGTTTCTCTAATAATTTTTTCTTTCTAGTTACGTCTCCTCCATAACACTTCGCTAAGACGTTCTTGCGCATGGCTTTGATGGTTTCTCTAGCAATGACTTTCGATCCAATACTAGCTTGCACTGGAACTTCGAATAATTGCCTTGGAATGATTTCCTTTAAATTTTCAACAACACTTCTTCCTCTTCCATAAGCAAAGTCTTTATGAACAATCGTACTAAAAGCATCGACCATTTCACCATTGAGTAAAATATCTAATTTCACCAAATCACTTTTTTGATATCCGATGATTTCATAATCAAACGACGCATAACCTTTGGTCGTTGATTTTAAACGATCAAAGAAATCATAGACAATCTCGGAAAGTGGCATTTCATAATGAATGGTCACTCTCGTTTCATCCAAATAATCCATATTTTTATAAATTCCTCGTTTGTTTTGACATAATTCCATGATGGAACCAATGTAATCACTTGGAGAATAGATACTGACTCTTACATAAGGTTCTCTGATCTCTTCGATCGTCTCTCTTGGAGGTAGTTTATTTGGAGCATCAATTTCTAAGATACTTCCATCAGTCAATACGACTTGATAAATAACCGAAGGAGAAGTAGCAATTAAATCAATTTTGAATTCTCGTTCAATTCTCTCTTCGATGATATCCATATGAAGGAGTCCTAAAAATCCTGTTCGAAAACCAAACCCTAACGCTTTGGAAGTTTCTGGTTCAAAGACCAAAGAAGCATCGTTTAATTGCAACTTAGAAAGGGCCTCTCTTAGATCTTCGTATTTACTTGATTCAATCGGATATAATCCACAGTAGACCATCGATTTCATTGGCTTATAGCCAGGAAGTGGTTTCTCACAAGGACGATTCTCTAACGTAATCGTATCGCCTACTTTCACATCCTGAATGGATTTGATGCTTGCCATCAAATATCCTACTTCACCCGTCGTCAGTTTACTTACTTTCTTTTCCTTCGGATGATTGATGGATAGCTCCACCACTTCGTAAGTAGCCCCTGTGGCCATCATTCGAATCGTATCACCTACTTTTACTTCACCATTTACGATTCGAATGGAAATGACAACACCACGATAGGGATCAAACACACTATCGAAGATCAATGCTTGAAGCGGTTCTTCCTTTTTTCCAGTTGGTGCGGGAATTCTTTCGACTACTGTTTCCAATAATTCCGTAATTCCAATTCCGTTTTTGGCACTCGTCAAAATGATCTCTTCTTCCGAAAAGCCTAACGAAGTGACAATTTCTTGAGTTACTCGTTCGACATCGGCATTTGGCAGATCAATTTTATTGATGACAGGAATGATCGTCAAATCATGTTCCATTGCCAAGTACAAATTGGCAAGTGTCTGAGCTTCAATTCCTTGCGTTGCATCTACGACCAAAATAGCTCCTTCACAAGCAGCCAAA
>CARZYU010000084.1 GCA_949113215.1 uncultured Bacilli bacterium
CCTACTTCTTTAATATATAATAAAAAAAGAAAAAGAGCAATTCGCTCTTTTTACATCATATCATCTACTATTTTGGTTTCTTTTTTAGCCATGGTATTGATTGCTTTTTTGACATCTTCTTTGGCATTTGGATTGTACTTCTTATAAGCGCACCATGCAGCGCCACAACCTAAGGCTGTTGCACCAGCAACTAACATACCTGTTCTAATTTTCATAGACATCACCTCTATCATCAGTAGAAAATATGATTGGTACTTTGTACCAGTTTTAGTATGAACTAATATTCTTCTTTTATTCCAACTTGCAAAAATTCCAAAATATCACTACGTCTTTCCTCCGCAAGATCGTTGAAAACGGCTAACGAAAGAGCTTTCTTACTCCCAAGTAAATAAAGCTGTTTTTTGGCTCTGGTAATTCCAGTATAAACTAATTTACGATAAAGCATTTTACGATACTCCATCAAAATAGGCATAACGACAGTATCTACTTCACTCCCCTGAGACTTATGAATGGAAATGGCAAAACCATGTTTGAAGTTGCTAAAAGAAGACGGTGTATACTTCACTAAGTTCCCATCGAAATCAATGTGAATTTCTTTTCTGGTACCATTTTCAATTTTCGTAATAAAACCGATGTCTCCATTAAACACATTATCGTCAGGCATATTGGTAAGTTGAATTACCTTATCGTGTTCACGATAAACCGTCTCTCCGACCTTCAACTCTTTTTTCTTCGAACTCTTAGGATTAAAAATTTCTTGGAGTAATTGATTCAAAGAATCGATCCCATTGTACGTTTTATACATAGGCACTAAAACTTGAAATTGTCGTAAATCGACATTTTGATAGTTTGCACAAAGTGCTAATAAATCTCTTTTGAGATCTTCTTCCGTCGAAGGAACAAACGAAAAAAAAAAAAATCAGAATATTCTTTTAAAAAAGTTTCTTCTATTTTTCCATCACGTACCTGATAAGTCAACGATAAAATATGAGAATCTTCTTTCTGACGATATAACTTAGAGAGTTCCATGACAGGAACTTCCCCACTTTCAATTAAATCCTTCAAAATTTGTCCTGGACCAACGCTTGGAAGTTGTTTGGAGTCTCCCACCATAATAATGGACGTATCGTATGGAAGTGCTTTCAAAAGACTATCCAAAAGAAGCGTATCTAACATACTTGCTTCATCGATGATGACCATTTTAACGTCACTTTTATTGTACTCATTTAAGGCAAAACGATTCGTTTCTTTGTTCCATTTTAGAAAACGATGAATGGTTTCTGCTTGCAATAACGTTGCTTCACTCATTCTTTTGCTCGCTCTTCCCGTAAGAGACAAAAGAGCAATTTCCTGCTGTAACTTTTCATAAGAGAGTTGATGATCCATACGATAGAATTCACAAATGGCTTTTAAAATTGTGGTTTTTCCAGTTCCAGGACCACCTGTAATAATACAAAAATGATTTTGATAAGCCTTCTTGATGGCTTCTCTTTGTTCCTCATTGTAAGTCACCTCAAAATATGACTCCAAATCAGATAGGTAGCGATCTAATTTCGGAATTTTTTTTGCCTCTTTCTTCGAAAGCGTTTTCAAACGACGAGTGATATTCTTTTCTGCTTCTAGCATAGAGAATAGATAATATCGATCCTCATAAGTTGCCACTTTAAAATCTAGTTTCAATTGATCAATTGCCATGTCAAAACGTGCTTCTTCGATTGGCATCTTTAAAAATCGAGATAAATAGTTTTTTAATTCCTCTTTGAAAAAGTAACAATGGCCAGTCGTATCCTGAAGCTTTTGAATGACATAGACAAGGGCACACCCTAGTCGTTCGAGATCATCTTTTTGATATCCATTTTGTAACGCAATGGGATCGATTTTAGGAAATGGCAACTTTAAAAACTCATAAGGAATTTCGTAAATATGTTTTTGAACCACAGTTAAAGTATCTCCATGATAATGATTGTATAAAGCCATGCTATCTTTGGTAGAAAAGCCCATTTCACCAAGTTGCAAAATGATCTGATAAGAAGATTCATACTCCTCTAATTTATCGTGAAGTACTCTGACATTCTTTTCGGTAATCGTCGGAATCAAAAGTAAATTGGATGGCTGATTTAAAATCGTATCAAGAGTATCTTTTCCAAGAACATCAACAATTTTTTGGGCTTTTCTACGACCAATTCCTTTGAATAAACCACTCGTTAAAAAATCGATAATCGCCTCGTTTTCTTCCGGTAAAACCCGTTCATACGATGACACTTGAAACTGTTCTCCATAACGAGGATGTTCGATAAGAGAACCATAAAAAATGTAGGTGTCTTGATCATTTAATTCATGAAAATATCCAGTAAAAGTAA
>CARZYU010000085.1 GCA_949113215.1 uncultured Bacilli bacterium
ATCAGTGGGTCTAGGGTTCGAATCCCTAACAGCCCACCACTTGAAACAAACGACTTTTATGAGTCGTTTTTTTATATAGTACTTCAGGAATCACTTGATATCATCTGGTCAATCTTATGTAGAAATAAAGAACAGACCTCTTCGTCACCAACCAAGGTAATGGAAAAAGTTTTATAACCTATTCGATTCACACTTGCTCCGCAGTGATACAACACTTTACGATCTAATAGAAAATAACGATCGTGAAAGGTATTATCATAGATGACATTTAAATTATGATATTGTTGGTTGTATTTCAAAACATCCTGTTCGGTTAACCGATTATCTTTTCTAGTAATGATCGTTACATTACGATTTAATCTTTTTATCATATCTAATATGGTGTAGTCAGCATAAGCATCTATGATAATGATATCCTCCTTTGCCTCTTCCAATATCTCTTGAATCTTCGAATAAGCATCGTATATTTGCCCTTGAAAATAAATTTCAGTCTTCTTACTATTTTTCTGGAATGCTTGAAAAGATTCCTGCAACAACTTTATATTCTCCGTATTTTGAAATACCTGATGCTGAATATATGTTTGCTCAACCAAGTTCGAAGATAGATACTTTCTCATTAAGACAAAGGCATCCATGATTTTAATACTTACCTCTTCCGCCACTTCTGTTCTGAGAATCGTTGCAAGCATAGCAACACCTTGTTCAGTGAATGCATAAGGTAAACTTCTACTCATATTATTTGCAGTTTCAAATTGAAACCGCAAATTTTCATATTCCTCTTCCGTAAGTTGAAACATAAATCGTTCTGGAAAACGTCTGATATGTCTTTTCACGGCCAAGTTAATTGTTTTCGTTCCATTCGCACAACGATATAACCTAGCTAAATCACGATCTAACATCACTTGTTTTCCTCTTATCTCATAAATTAAATTTTTTATCATTATTGTTTCATCCTCTACAAGTTGATTCATAAATGTCCCCCTAATCTAAAAGTCATGAATGCTTTTTATTGTAGCACAATTTTACCTTTCAAAAAGGAACGCAAAGAAACTTGTTACTTTTAGCTAAATACAAGTCAAAAAACAATTTTTATACCAAAGAAAAAAGACTTTTCGTAAGTCTTGTTCAAAACAAAGTTACAATCAACTTTGTATCTTTCACTCTGGTGAGTAATGAGGGGCTCGAACCCACGACCTCTACGATGTGAACGTAGCGCTCTAACCAACTGAGCTAATCACTCATACAAGTTTATCTTATCACTCTTTTTTCAAAAAGAAAAGTGTAGAAATCATCTACACTTGAAATCCATGGTGAGTGATATAGGACTCGAACCTACGACCTCCACGATGTCAACGTGACACTCTAACCAGCTGAGCTAATCACTCATGTGAATTCATTTTATCAGACTTTTTTTCAAAAGCCAAGACAATCCACAAAAAAAACAGGAATTATCTTCCTGCTTCGTATTTCTTTTCTTGCAAGAAACTTGGAATTTCATAATCTTCTTCCATCGTTCCTTCAAACATCATTCCACTTGGTTCGTAAGTAGAACGCCTTGGAGTTTGTGGACGTTCTGGCTCCCTCGTATAAAGAACTTCTCCTCCACTTGGCTCATCATCCGAATCATTATTTTTATCAAATCCAGTTGCAATGACCGTAACAATGACTTCATCTGTCAGGTTTTCATTGATAACCGAACCGAAAATCGTATTGATTTCTGTATTAGCAGCAGCTCTTACTACTTCTGCAGCTTGCTCTGCTTCAAACAAGGTCAAGTTGTTTCCACCTGTAATGTTGATAATCGCATCGGTTGCTCCTTCGATCGATGTTTCCAAAAGAGGGCTTGATACGGCTTGTTTGGCAGCCTCAATCGCTCTATCTTCTCCCATACCCATACCAATTCCGATGATGGCATTACCACTATTTTGCATCACGGCTTTTACATCAGCAAAATCAAGGTTAACGAGTCCAACCACTGCGATCAAATCAGAAATGGATTGAACACCACGGCGAAGAACGTTATCTACTTCTTTGAATGCATCCAGCATTGGTGTCGTCTTATCGATGATTTCACGAAGACGATCGTTTGGAATGACAATCAACGTATCGACATGTTTTTTTAATTCTTCCAAACCAACTCTCGCATTTTCCATACGACGTCTTCCTTCAAAGGAAAATGGTTTGGTAACGATGGCTACTGTCAAAGCACCGAGAGACTGAGCAATTTCCGCTACGACTGGAGCAGCTCCTGTTCCTGTTCCACCACCCATACCACAAGTG
>CARZYU010000086.1:0-239 GCA_949113215.1 uncultured Bacilli bacterium
TGGATTCAAGTTTGTTACGTTACAAACACTAGTTAAGTTAAAATACATTGATCCCACGAAGGATTATAAAGGATTGGAATGCGTCAATGAAGATTCCAAAGTTTATGTAAGAAAGAAGAGCAATGGAGATTACCAATATAGTATCTATTTGGCTTGTGATAACGAAGAATCAGGAGGGGATACTTACAAAGACAAAGAGGCTCCTGATGCACCTACTATCCACTTGGATTCTAAGAAAG
>CARZYU010000086.1:249-2194 GCA_949113215.1 uncultured Bacilli bacterium
TTATGCTATTACGATTGAAGAAGGAAACGATAAAGGTACTCCTGTTTCGGGAATTTGTGCGACTTATTATACGACGAACAACGAAGAGCCGACGGATCAAACAGGAAAACGCTACACAGGTAAATTTTATGTTACAGAAGTGACAGGAGAGATTACCCTTCGTGCGGTCAGCTATGATTGTGCGGGAAATGTTTCTTCGGAAAAAGCTCCCGTTACTTTCTATGCTTATGATAATCAATGTGATTCTACTTTGTTAGCGCAGTGTAACAGTAGTAATCTTTATGATCCTAGTTGTATTGGAACTTATGATGAAAGTAAGAAAGTCTGTCTTTATCAATATCATTCTAATGTCGTAGAAGAACCTAATTGTAATCAAACGGGAGAATCGAAATACAGTGCTACGGAATGCTCAAGAAGTAAAGAATCTTATTGTGAGAAAGGAAGCAAGAGTGGTAGTCAGTGTCTTTATTATGACTATTATTCTGGAGCTAGTACGGTGACAGGAAACTCTTGTTGTGCTTGTTATCGTGATAAGCCTGGAGAGCCTCCTACTTTTCATGCAGGAAGTTATGGTGGGCAATGTAAAGCCACAAACAAGATACATGAGCTTCCAAATGGTGGCTGTCCTGAAGGAACGACCAGAAAAGGAGTACTTTATCCTCATTCAGGAGTCGGTGGATATGTAGACACTTTAGCAGTAGCTTGTGCTTCAGGTCAAGAATGCTCTAGTCCAGGTACGGCTTGGGAAAAACCGGCCTATGCAAAATGTGAAGGGTATTTGACGTCTAGTCCTCATTATACATCACTATCTTATCGGTGTCCGCTTGGTCATGGTTATACTACTGTGAATGGTATTTGTGTTCGAACAGCTGAACTATTGACAACTTATATTTGTCAAAGTGGGGATACAAGAAACGGTGTTATTTGTACAAAACAATCACCTGCTTGTAAGAATGGTGAAACTTATGAAAAGGGCAGATGTTATTCTTTAAATAAAAGGTAGTAAAATTATGCTTGTAAGTTGATGAATTTGAAGGAAAGGAATCTAGAAGATGAAACAAAAAAAGAAATGGTTGATGATAGGATTTGTTATTGTAAGTTTGCTTTTGTTTGGAGCAGGATTTATTCTTTCATTTTCCAAGAAAACATCAATAAAAGAAACAAATCCTCGTTTGGGGTTATGGAAAATGACTCATATGAAATTATCGGATGGTTATGAAATGGATTATCATGATCAAGATTATAGCGATACGTATTATTATTTTACGAAAGAGAAAGGAATTATTTTTCGACTTTCCGAAGAAAAGGTGATTTTGAAGCAAGAACGTTTTTATCGGATTCAAGATGGAGAGTTGTTAATGTCTAAGACCAAAGATTTCAAAAATCCAAGAGAGTACGAATTTACTTCAGGTGTACAAAAGAGAATGATTTCCTTTTCGAAGGGGACGATGCAAATCATCGAAGAACAAGAAAATAATACGGTAACGGAAACTTATCAGAAAGTGGATGAAACGTTAGTGAAACAATTAAAAGATCAATATGATCAATATTTGAAAGAACTACAAAAGGAAGTACCAAAAGAAAACTAAAAAAGATAATAAAACATCTTTTTTTTGAAATTCTGGTTTTGCATTCTTCCTTTTGTTATAATAAAATTGGTGATATTATGAGGCAAGAAAATATTCGTAATTTTTCGATTATCGCTCATATCGATCATGGGAAAAGTACATTAGCAGATCGTATTTTAGAGGCAACAGGAGCTTTAGAAAAACGAGAGATGAGAGAACAGATTCTAGATAATATGGATATCGAACGGGAACGGGGAATTACCATTAAGTTGAATGCCGTTCAACTGACGTATCAGACGAATGGAGAAGAGTATTATCTTCATTTGATTGATACTCCAGGACATGTCGATTTTTCTTATGAAGTGAGTAGATCTTTG
>CARZYU010000087.1:0-1474 GCA_949113215.1 uncultured Bacilli bacterium
TTTTCTAAAACTACCTCCCCAGGTCTATTTTTTCTTTTTCCACATTAACAACTCCTATCTATATCGATATACCATCTTTTTTCTTCTTGCAAACAAAAAAGATGCCTAAACATCTTAATTGTTTTCTTCGCGAGCAGCAAAGTTGTTTTCTCTAGCAGCTCTTTCCGCTTTTTTCTTATCGCGACATTCTTTACATCTTACTGGCTTATTGGTGAATCCTTTTTCTGCATAGAAAGCTTGTTCTCCAGCAGTGAAAACAAATTCAGCACCACAATCTTTGCAAGTAAGTGTTTCATCCGTATACTCGTTCATTCTTTTCCCTCCTTAATTCAATGATTGGACCTTGGACATCTAACTGGTTATCGAATCTTAGAATTAGAAAGGGATAATAGTCAAATATAAGTTCCAGTGAAATTCTTCACATTTCAAATTATACCACAGGCTTTTCGTTTATGCAAAAAAGTGATCTTTTTTTCTCCAATTTGACAGACAAATAACTATTTCACCTATGAAATGTTATAATATTAGTTGGTGATAACGATGAATTTAACTTCTTGTACATTATGCCCAAGGCGTTGCAAAGTAAACCGTACCCTTGGAGAAATTGGTTTTTGTGGTGCTGGAAACAAAATGAAAATTTGTAACTTTTCTCTTTATCTCTACGAAGAACCTCCTATTTCAGGCACAAAAGGATCTGGGGCAATTTTCTTTTCTTGTTGTCCCTTAAAATGCCTCTATTGTCAAAATTACGTCATCAGTACCAAAAATCAAGGAGTGGAAATCGACATCGAAGATCTAACAAAAATAGCTTTAAGGTTACAAGAACAAGGTGCTCACAATATCAACTTAGTTACACCAACGCATTATATTCCTTGGATTGTCGAAGCCTTAAAAAGAGCCAAAGAAAGAGGACTTCGTATTCCCATCGTTTATAACTGTAGTGGTTATGAAAACGTAGAAACACTAAAAGAACTCGATGGTCTCATCGATATCTATCTTCCTGACTTCAAATACTATGAAGAGAAACTAGGAAGACGTTATTCCAAAGTAGAAAATTATAGAGAAATTACTACGGCTGCCCTTTTGGAAATGTATCGTCAAGTGGGTGAAATTAGGATGGAAGACGGTATCATGAAACGTGGTATGATCGTTCGCCATATGATGTTACCAGAAGAATTAGAAGATTCGAAAAGAATTTTGAAAACGCTCTATCAAATGTTTGGAAACCATATTTGTTATAGTATCATGAATCAGTATACTCCTCTTCCTTGGGTCGAGAAGATTCCTTCCCTAAATAAAACAGTCACGGAAGAAGACTATCAAACTTTAATTGATTATGCCTTAGATTTTGGCATCAAAAATGCTTATATGCAAGAAGGAGAAACACAAAAGGATAGCTTTATCCCTTCCTTCGATCAAGAAACAGTACTTGAACAATTAAAGAAGACTACTTGTTAGCCTTATTTTTTGCTCT
>CARZYU010000087.1:1484-1808 GCA_949113215.1 uncultured Bacilli bacterium
GTTTGGAATAAATACAACCACAAAAATCTTGTCGATACAAACGATATTCTTTGGACAATAAAATAGATCTTTTGTATCCATTTTTCTTTTTAAAATCGGAATACAAATAAGAAATCTTGTATTTATCACTCAACTCTTTTCCTATTTCATTCAACCAGTTGGACCTTTTATAAGGACTGATGGAAAGCGTCGTGGTAAAATAATCAAATCCTTTTTCCTTAGCGATTTTCGCACTTTCTTCCAAACGGAACTGATAACAACGATAACAACTCGTTCCACCCTCTACATCCTCCTTGCGATTGGGGACAAACGTTTCAAAAAGAG
>CARZYU010000087.1:1818-2072 GCA_949113215.1 uncultured Bacilli bacterium
GGATCGTAGTTCCCTTCCACAAAAGAAATAGGATATTTGGCTTCGTATTCCAAAGAAAAACGTCTCAGTTCCTCAATTCGTTTTTGGTACTCCTCTTTCTCATAAATATTTGGATTATAGTAAAAAAGAGTAATCTGAAAAAAATCGCTCAATCGTTCCAAAACAGCACTGGTACATGGGGCACAACAACAATGAAGAAACAAGGTAGGGGCTTCGCTTCGTTTTTCCATTTTAGCTAGCTCTTCTTCCATCCA
>CARZYU010000088.1 GCA_949113215.1 uncultured Bacilli bacterium
AAACTTATAATTTCGAGTTAAGCTTGCTTACGCTGCTTGTTCATAGCTGATTTCTTGAATGAAAGCACCGTTACCAAGGAAAATATCGATATTTGCTGGTTGTTGACTGATCGACCGTTCTTTAACGTCTGCGATCGCAAAAAATACACAATAAAAGAGGCTGTGACATAAGTCTCTATCTTTAAAGAAGACCATTCGAATTTTTTGAAAATTTTGAAAAATTCGGATGGTCTTCTTTTTGTTTTTATTATTTGGTGATATTTTTGAACTACTAGTGGACATTTTCCACATGTTCAATGCCATTAACGCTATCCCCATTTGTCGATTTACCTTTTTCTTACTTCGTACGGTAAATCGAGTAAAACCCAAATAAGCCTTCAAATTACCGAAAATAGGTTCGATCTCATACTTTCTTCTACGATAGATCTTATTTTTTTCAGTATTTGAAAGGTTTGTTTTTACTTTCCCCTTGAAATATTCCCATTGTGGATTGATATAGATCTTTCTGACGTTTCCTTTTTTGGTCAATGCATTTGGATCTTCTTTACGATCTTCATCGAATTTTTCAGCTTCATATACTTTAAAATTTCGTTTATAACCATATGTATCATGGCGATATGCATAGCGTTTAAAGTTAAAACGAACATTCTTTGGATCTATATAGTAATCATCTTCAGCGTTATAATGCCAATTCATCACTTTGCGCTCATCTGATCTCCAACGTTTGGTTTCTTCCTTTAACATCGTATTATATGGAATAAGGTAATCAAACACTCCGAATTTATCTTCAATAAATTCATAGTTAGGTTCAGATCCATAACCAGCATCAGCAACTATCGGACCTTGAATAACATCTGCATCCATCTTTTCTAAAAATGGGATCAAAGTACGCATATCAGTTGGATTAGGTGCGAGGGTGTAGTCCAAAGCAAATTGATTATTAGCAGCGACTTGGAGATTATAGCCAGGTTTGGTTTGACCATTTTTCATTGGATCTTCTTTCATACGCATAAAAGTGGCGTCATTATCAGTTTTAGAATAGCTGTTTCGCTCGCCAACGATGGCAAACTGTTCAGCATATTTAGAGTTTTTCTGTTTGCGCTCGCGTGTTTGTTTTAAATATTTCTTGGCCGTCCGTCGTTCCTGCTTCGCAGGATTAGGGGAGATCTTCTTAGTCTCTTCGACTTTTTCATTCAAATATTCAATTCGTTGTTCCAATCGGGCACATATCTCATCAAGTTGATCAACAGTCAGATCATCAGCAAAATCAATATTGACGATCGATTCTTTGATCTCTTTCAATAACTTTTTAGCTTTTTGTCGATTTAAATCATCATAGCGAATAGTATTTTTCTTCCAAACAAACGAGTATTTATTTGCGTTAGCAAGAATCTTAGTACCATCAATAAACACAGCCTCATCAATGAGCCCATTTTTTCGCAAATATTCTCTAAATTCAGAAAACGAACTTTTTAGCATCATCTCAATAGTATCAGAGACAACAAAGCGAGCAATAGTACGATAAGTAGGTTGGGCTTCCTGAGTCAACCACATGGCAACAACGTTTTCCCGAGCAAAACGTTCGATCTTTCGACAAGAAAAAATACCATAACTATATGCCAAAAGAACTAACTTGAGTAAGACCCGAGGTTCATATTCGAAAGGACGCCCAAAGGTATAAGAGTCATCAAAATCAATAGATTCGACTAAATGGTGTATGTAGTGTGCTTGATGATTTTTTTCAGGTTCATAGAAGGTCGCCATGTTCAAACTGAGTTGATTTATGTTATAATTACTGTGCATGGGTTTATCTCCTTTCTTTTTTGAAGGGGGTAGACTATAGGGCATCAGGGTGATTCTGATGTCCTTTTTTATTTATAGTATACAAAAACGGTCGTAAATGAACAATTTTTAAAGTCCATTTACGACCGTTTTTTGAAGACTTATGTCACAGCCTCTTTTAGTTCATCATTACTTTTAGAAGAAAGCACTAA
>CARZYU010000089.1 GCA_949113215.1 uncultured Bacilli bacterium
TATAATGTCTCGGCAAAATGCAACCTACACTTTCGGCGACCATGGCAATATAGCCTAATAATTTCAACTGAATGATAGCCTCCGTCTGATTGTTTTCTCTATGTTCTTTGTTGGAAGGAGAATCAAGTCGGATAAAATTCGCTTTCAAAAGAGATTCCAAAGCATCCAAGCAGTAATTCTGCATGCGATTAACAAAAACTCCTCGATATTTTTTAGGAGAATTCTCTGTTACTAAAATGACATACGCCGTTAATTTCTTCATCATGGTAATGACCACCAAATCGTTGGCATTGCTAGGAAGTTTTGATACTGTCTCTAATTCACGTTCCTCTTTTTCCATTTTTATCTTTAATTCTTCCAAATTCAAATGCTTATCAAGTGCTGTCGCTACTCCTTGTTTGGTCGAAACTTCATCTTCCACACTATTAACGTTTCTTTCAACAATGACAATATTTTTGGGAATCCTCAGTTGATGATTTCTACTCACTTGCACCATATTTTATTCCTCAATATTTCTAAGAATTGAAAAGAAAAAGTGGCTTTCTAACATTAGAAAACCAACTTATCTTCTAACGATATGATAAGCTGCTAATTTTTTTTGAAGAACAGGATCTTTTTCATAATGATTTGTAGTGATTTCGTCATAGATTTGATAGGCTTCATCCACATATTCGTTTAATCCTTGTTCTTTCCATGCAGTAGCATTTTTACGATGCAAACGAACTCCATTTATCATAATATTGTAGTACGCTGGTTCAAAATGAGGATTGATGCCTCCTATCCTTAAAATTTTAGAACGAAGATTTAGATAAGCGTTTGCCTCACCTTCTCTTTTTCTAAGCAAAGTGCAAGACGGAAGGTAAGCTGTACTTAATCCCGCTCCAATACTAATAAATGAGCTCGTAATTTCAATCCCTTTTAAAACAGGAAGCATCTCGATATTTCCTGGTTGGAGAGAGTAAATCGCTGCCATGATCACTCCTCCAACTCCTACTGCAGTAGTCGCAATACATGCTCCACGTACAAAGCTAGTTACATTAGCTTTGTTTTCTGCTTTTACAATATCTCTACTTGTTTGTTCAATATTCTTTGATCGAACGATTTCGATATTAAACTTTGACAGACTATCTGTCTCTTTCATAGTTTCACCTCTTATGACAATTTATCATAATTGTTTTTCTTTCAAATGTAAAGTTATTTTTTCATACTAGCAGGAAGAATAGAAGTATTGCCATATTTATCTTTTATTTGGTCTACTACCTCTTGGATCTTATCAACCTTTTCTTCCGTTTGTTCTTCAAAGAGAGAAAGTTGTTTTCTTTTTTGATCTGTAAAATCACTAAGACGAATTCCAATATTACGAATGGCATCTTCTCTCCAAGATCGATCTAAAAGAAGGAGTACTTTTTGATAAATTTCTACAAATTGATGTTTCCAGTGTCATTTGATGAGAATAACTTTGAAACTGATTGTTTTTGTAGGTGATAGCAATCGTTGAAGCATAACATTTTTGCTTGCGAAGTTCTCTTCCCACCTCTTCCGATTGTTCAAGTAACACTTTTTTTAATTCTTGCTTTTGCCTTACATCAAAAGGAAGTGTTCTTGAAACACTAAGGCATTTATTCTTGGCATCTTTTCCCAGTCCCACTTCACTCTCGTCGATGCCATTCGCTGCTCGTTTCATGTAACTCCCTTGCGATTTAAAAATTCTTTTTAAAATTATCTCGTCTGCTTTGGCAAGCTCTCCGATCGTGTCAATACCAAGACTCTTTAGTGTAGCAACAGAACTTTTTCCAACCATAAACAAGTCAGAAACAGGAAGCGGCCACATTTTTTGCTCGATTTCTCCCTCAAAGAGTGTGTGAATCTTATCCGGTTTTTCAAAGTCAGATGCCATTTTAGCACACAACTTATTATGAGCAATGCCAATGTTGACGGTATATCCAAACTTTTCCTTAATTTCTCGTTTCATTCTTTCGGCTAACT
>CARZYU010000090.1 GCA_949113215.1 uncultured Bacilli bacterium
TATGGATTTATTTTTCAAGGAAGTGAAATCTACGATGGTTTAGCCAATACTTGGGACTATGGACCTTTGGGAGTAGAATTAAAAAACAATGTCAAAAAAGCTTGGTGGAAACGTTTCGTTCAAGAAAGTAAAGATAGTTTTGGAGTCGATGCAGCGATTCTCATGAATCCCAAAGTATGGGAAGCAAGTGGGCATATTGCTAGCTTTACCGACCCCCTGATCGATTGTAAAGCTTGTAAGACGAGGCATCGTGCTGATCAATTGATCGAAGGATTTACCGATGAAATCAATCCAGATACTCTCTCGGATGAAGAAATGCTTACCTATATTAAGGAACATCGCATCCCATGTCCAAAATGTGGTAAGTGTGACTATACGGACATTAGAGAATTCAATTTGA
Organism: uncultured Bacilli bacterium; assembly: GCA_949113215.1. Taxonomy (GTDB): domain Bacteria; phylum Bacillota_I; class Bacilli_A; order RF39; family UBA660; genus CARZYU01. The sequence continues at coordinate 401 of CARZYU010000090.1, forward strand.
TGTTTGAAACCAACCGTGGAGTAGTAAAGGATAAAGGAAATATTGTCTATCTGCGTCCTGAAACAGCTCAAGGAGAATTTGTCAACTTCTTAAATGTCCAAAGGACGATGCGAACCAAAATTCCTTTTGGAATTGGACAAATTGGAAAAGCATTCCGCAATGAAATCACTCCAGGAAACTTTACGTTTCGTACGATTGAATTTGAACAAATGGAACATCAATGGTTTTGCAAAGAGGGAACCGATAGTGATTTTTATCAATATTACAAAGAGAAAGCGAAACAATTTCTTTTCGACTTAGGGATCAGGGAAGATCACGTTCGTTTTCATGATCATGATAAATTAGCTCACTATGCCAAAGAAGCATGCGATATTGAATATACTTTTCCGATGGGATGGGGAGAACTTTGGGGAACGCACAATCGTACCAACTACGATCTTTCCAGACATCAAGAATTTTCGAAAACTTCCATGGAATACTTGGATCCAGAAACACATGAAAAGTACATTCCTTATGTTGTAGAATCTTCGGTTGGTTGCGATCGCCTTACCTTAGCCCTTCTTTGTGAAGCTTACGAAGTAGAAAACCTAAAAGAAGGAGATTCCAGAGAAGTTATGCACTTTCATCCAGCCATTGCACCTTATAAAGTAGCTATTTTACCACTGGCAAAGAAGTACCATGGCGAAAAAGCAGGAGAAGTGTTTGCTACCTTATCGAAACAGTTTATGATTACCTACGACGAATCAGGTTCGATTGGAAAACGTTATCGTAGACAAGATGCCATTGGAACTCCTTATTGTATTACGATTGATGACAATACGTTAAACGAAGGAACCGTTACCATTCGTGATAGAGATACGATGGAACAAATTACTTTGAAACTTGAAGAAGTAAGTGACTATCTTGCCGATAAACTAACATTTTAATTGTGGAAAAGAAAAACTTGACATGGGGGGGGTCGTGTTATAATGCTTTTAACATGAAAAAGGGGGAAAATAATATGAAAATTTCATGGAATCATTTGAAACGCTTTTTAGCAGGAGCATCCATTGCCTTAGTATTGGGTGGATGTACTCCAAAACAAGTAACACCAAAGGAAGACACGGTAACGACACAATCCGATGCGGGAACCTTAAAAGAAGAAACGGAGGCTATTTCGGAATTCGTTGAAGCCTTAAAAGAAGAACAGGATGCTGTTGTTGATTTCTTTGGGGAAGAAGCCGCAGCACCAGTGACAGAGGAAATGAAGCAATTCTTGGAAGAAAAGAAAATTCCGAAAGAATATCTGGAAGTTCCATATCTTACCAATGTCATGCAACAAGCATTGGATGCTGATCAAGTATCTGGAATTACCTATGATAATGGAAGTACAAAGAAACTAAATGTTTCTTTAAAGGAAGAGGGAAAAACAATACTTTATCAAGTATGTTACAATGATAACGCCTATGATTCAGCTGATAGTTCCATTTATGTTGGAAAACGAATTTATTTGGATTGTCAAAATGTAGACAAAGAAAGACCTATCGTATCTACTTCTATTTACTATAATGTTACACATCCAAAACTTAGTTTTTCTGAA
>CARZYU010000091.1 GCA_949113215.1 uncultured Bacilli bacterium
TCCTCCCTATTTCATATGAGGTCCAACCTGTGTAGACCCTGTAAATGCTTGTTGTACCAAACGATCCAGTGCCTGTCTTTGCAAACCAGGATCTTTGATGTTGTTTTCGATATTGGAACGAAGCGACTCATATTTATCTTGTTCCATATAAGGAATATCCATAGTTTCACTAGAAGTAGTTTCTGCGATCGATGAAATAGATGGTTCTTCTTTGGAAACAAATTGGTCGTTTCTCACATAGTTTCTTCCTTCTCCATCTTCATTCTTCCAATCAATTTCTACTGAAGTCTTATCTTCGTCTGCCTGTTCTACACCCACTTCAATATGATAACGATTTCTAGCTTCTTCTTTTCTTACCTTTTCCCGATGCATCGAAAGACCTACACTACCCGCAATGACCGCAAGAGCCAAACCACATGCCGTAGCTGATACGGCAACTTTTTTTACTTTTGGAAGATCTTGAAACTTATTGACAATATTTTCTATTCTTCTTGAAAACTTTGATTGAGGATCCTCTCTTACGATAGGTTCTTCTTCCTTTTCTTTCCGTCCCATGCTCATCTTCCAAAGGCGAGATTGATAACTCATTTCGTCATCCAAACAATCATCACGACTCAGCTCTACCAACAAGTTGAGTTTGTTATTTTGCTGTTGATGATGAGAAGGAAAATAAAAGGCTGTCGCTTGTATTTCGCCTTCTTTAAAGGAAGGAGAAACATAAGGAGCATCGTCCACCAAAGGACGAGCAGAAGATACGAATTCTCTACTCAAATTACGTTCAAGCATTTTCATGACATCTTCTTTTTTTGTCATGACTTCTTTCCCATTTTCGACCAATGGACTTCTCTTTCCATCTTGTTCCACAAACACCTTAGCCCATTTTCCATCTCTTTCTTGGGCAGAATCAAATTTAAAAACATAAGTCTTCTCTGTCATACTAGTCACTTCTTTCTTCCTATTATCTACCATTTATTATACCCGATCTTATTTTGTTCTGCAACAACTAGTTGCATTTTAGGCGCTTAAAACGAGTTCTTCCTTTTCTTCTTTTATGACACAATAAGGAAAATCAATCTCCACGCAGGTTCCCTTAACAAAGGTATTAGAAGGATAATTACCAAGTAGTTTCACTTCCAAATAATTCGAAGTATGTCCATAACTGTATCCTTCTTTGGTTCGTTCCACTAGTACAACCAGTTCCTGATTCAAAAATTGTTTTTTATAGGTAAGTTCCAATTCTTTGGAAAGACTCAGCAAAACATGTGCTCGTCTCTTCTTTACCTCTGGATCAATTTGTTCACTAAGAGAAGCCGCTACCGTACCTTTTCTTACGGAATAAGGAAAAACATGAAGCTTGGAAAAACCAATCGTACGAATGGTACGGATCGTCTCTTCAAAGTCTTCTTCCGTCTCCCCGGGGAACCCAACAATGACATCAGTCGTAAGAGAAATCATGGGACGAATCGTTCTAATTTCGTTCATCTTTTCTTGGAACTGTTCGATGTTGTACTTACGATTCATCAACCCTAAAACATGGTTACTTCCTGCTTGTAGTGGTATATGCAAATGATCCACAATGATCGAAGATTCTTTTAAAACCTGTAACACATCCGGGGTCAATTCCGTCATTTCAATCGAAGAAATACGTAGGCGTTTCAATCCCCTTATTTTCACAATATCACGAAGAAGACTGGCAAAATTCGTCCCTAAATCAACTCCATAATTTCCGGTATGAATTCCC
>CARZYU010000092.1:0-312 GCA_949113215.1 uncultured Bacilli bacterium
GGGAGGTACTAAACGGCCTTTTTTTTTCCCCCCAAATTTTTGCTTTTTGTTAACAAACTCTTGTAGATGAAAGAGACTACTATTCTTATAATTTCATTATAATATAGTTTTTTCCTTTTGACAATACCAGAAAAAAGAAAAAGAGTGACTTTTCATCACTCTTCGCTTGATTCTCCTTGGTTGTTTGAATTCAACGTTTTAATTTTTCCTAAAATATATTGTTCTAATAAATCGGAGTCATCGACATCAATTTTATCTGTTTCCATCACATCAGATACTTTAAAGATTAAAGAATCATTTGGATATTTTGCA
>CARZYU010000092.1:346-1695 GCA_949113215.1 uncultured Bacilli bacterium
TCGTTGCACTTAAATCTTCGATTCGATTTTCATCTTTATCATAGAAATGAATCATAGACTCTTTATTTTTCAATTTTGTTAGGAATACTTCTAACGTTTCTTTTTCATCTGCCCCAATGACAATCGTTTTGATTCCGTTTTCATCGCTTAAATTAATCACGTTTCTACGGACATCATAAATATCACTTGTGATTTTTAAGTTCAAGACATTTACCTGAACTGTCTTTTTGATATTTGGATTTTTCTTACTTGAAACGGTAATGGTTGTTTCCCCTAAGCGTAAGCCAGTCATAACACGATCAACAATTTTAACAACCGTTGGATCTGCGACCTCAAACACAAGTTCTTGATTGCTTGCATCTTCTGGTAATACCGTTGGTTCTAAAGTAAGTTCTTCTCCAACTTCTATCAAGATTGGACCATCCAAGAGAATTTCAGAGATTTCTTTTTCCCTTAAGACATGAATATAAACTTCTTTGGTTGTTCCATCTTCGGCAGTTACGGTAATGGTAATATCATTTTCTCCATAACTTAGGAAATTATTTTTATCTCCACTTACCGTTGCCGTTGAACTTTCCAAAGTAACATCAAAGTCAAGAATAGAAACATCTTCGTTTACTTCTACATCATAATGATCAACACTACTATTATAAGTTGGAGTAAGGGTTCCACTCGATGGGATAATATCAAGAATATTCGTATTGGAAGAAGGTGTTTTGGTTGCGACAATAACATAAGTATTGATGCTTCCATCTTCTGCCGTTACAATGACTTCATATCGATTTTCCCCTACTTTTACTGGCTTTGTTCCAAGTCCAGTTACTGTTTTTTCTCCATCATAAGTAGCTTGAATGGTAGCTTCTTTTACGCCTTCTCCAAATTCTACTGTGTATTCATTTATACTTGGAGTAAGGGTTCCAGGATGAATTTCCAAATGATTCAATGTATTATCACTGGATTGTTCTCTTATTACTTTTATAGTATAGGTTCTTACAACTCCTGTTACAGAAGTAACGTCAATCGTAATATTATTTTCTCCTGGATTTAAAGGATATGTTCCATTTCCTGTTACCACTGCATTTAAATCTTCGCTTACACCAGTTACAGTAATATTGGTAACTGCTCTTTCTACTTCGACTTCATAAAAAATCGTTTGTTTTCCAAAAGTTGGAGTAAGCGTTCCATCACTAATCGTTAAAGACTCTAAATAGTTATTGGAAGCTTGTTGCTTGATAACATTTAATTTATATGTTGTTGTGCTACCATCGGTTGCGGTTACTTTTACTTCTACAAGATTAGATCCTGTAACGAAGTCTTTGCTTCCAATTACTTCATAAGTTGCACTTTCC
>CARZYU010000093.1 GCA_949113215.1 uncultured Bacilli bacterium
TCAATGGCTTTGGTGATTCCATTCAAATTACGATTCATAAAGATGGAAGTATCAGTGTCCTAGATCATGGTCGTGGGGTCCCAGTAGGAACCCATGCTTCAGGAAAAAGCACGCCAGAAGTCATTTATACCGTACTTCATGCTGGAGGTAAGTTTGAAGAGGCAGGATACAAAGTATCTGGAGGTCTTCATGGAGTAGGGGGAAGTGTCGTCAATGCTCTATCCAAATGGATGGAAGTAACCATTTGTCGTGATAAAGGTGAATATTTTATTGCCTTTGAGAATGGTGGACATGTCAGAACACCTCTTAAGAAAATAGGAACGACCAATAAAACGGGAACCATGGTTCGCTTTCTTCCGGATCCAGAGATTTTTTCGAATACTCACTTTTCGTTTACGACCATCTGTGAGAGAATGCAGGAGTCAGCCTTCCTTTTAAAAGGTCTTCAGATTGAAGTAATCGATGAGGAAGATGAAAAAAATGCCGTTTATCATTATGAAAATGGACTTGTAAATTTTGTGGAATACATCAACGAAGGAAAGAAAACACTTCACAAAGTGATCAACTTTGAAGGCGAAAAAAATGGCATTCAAGTAGAGATTGCTATGCAGTATAGTGAGTCTTATAATGAGAACATTCTCTCATTTGTTAACAATGTAAAAACCGTAGATGGTGGAAGCCATGAGGTTGGATTTAAAACAGGAATTACCAAAGCCTTCAACGATTATGCCAAAGCGAACGGTTTGATCAAAGGAAAAGAAGGAAGTTTAGATGGTAGTGATGTAAGAGAAGGACTTTCTTGTGTCATTAATTTAAAGATTCCAGAAGCCTTATTACAATTTGAAGGACAAACCAAAGGAAAGTTAGGAACGCCTGAAGCGAGAAGTATTACCGAAAATATTACCTATGAGAGCTTAAAGTTCTTTTTAGAAGAAAACAAAGAAGTCGCTATGACTATTTTAGAAAAGGCTTTGAAGAGTAAAGTGGCAAGACTTGCGGCAAGAAAAGCAAGAGAAGCTGCTCGTAAGGGAACGGGAAAGAATTCCAAGGAACGAGTTTTATCTGAAAAGTTGGCGAAAGCAACCGGAAAAGATTACACGAAGAACGAATTGTTTTTGGTAGAGGGAGATTCTGCTGGAGGGAGTGCGAAAGCCTTTCGTAATCGTGAAACGCAGGCGACAATGCTGAACTTCGTCAAATTGAGTATGCGATTGGTGCTGGACTCGGAGCTAACTTTGATCCAAAGGAAAGCAACTATGGTAAAGTCATCATCATGACCGATGCCGATGTCGATGGAAGTCACATTCAAATTCTTTTGATAACCTTCTTTTATCATTTCATGCGTCCTTTGATCGAAGAGGGAATGCTCTATATTGCAACACCACCTCTTTATTCGATCGAAATAGGCAATAAGGAAAAAGAGTATATTGCCACCGATGAAGAGCTAGAAGAACGCAAGAAAACCATCAAAGGAAGTTACAAGATTGGTCGCTTCAAAGGACTCGGTGAAATGGATGCGGATGAACTTTACGATACGACGATGAATCCAGAACATCGAAGATTGCTTCGTGTGAACTTGACGGATGCTGCACTTGCCGAAAAGAGAATTCATCTTTTGATGGGGGATGCTGTAGAACCACGAAAAGAATGGATCAATGAAAACGTAGACTTCACCTTA
>CARZYU010000094.1:0-215 GCA_949113215.1 uncultured Bacilli bacterium
ATGGATCAGACCAAACGACAAATGATCAGTGCGATGACCTATCCGACCATTATCTTTGTGATTGCCATTGGCGTTATTTTCTTCATCTTGGCATTTGTCATTCCCAAGTTTGTGGAAATGTTCGAGAACAATGGTGCAGAAATTCCGATGATTACCAGGTTTGTCATCGCTTCTTCCAAATTTGTACAACACAATTGGTATATCGTGGTGATTGT
>CARZYU010000094.1:336-1666 GCA_949113215.1 uncultured Bacilli bacterium
AACGTTTGCCTCTCTTTTAAATCATAACGTATTTATTACCGACAGTATGGAAATATTGGTGAAAGTAACCAACAATGAGGTTTATAAAAAAATCATCAACAATACTCTTAGGAATTTAAGTAAAGGTGCTAAAATATCCGAAGCATTTCAAGGCCAATGGGCTTTTCCTGTAGTAGCTTACGAGATGTTAGTTACGGGAGAAAACACAGGACAGTTAGGATTGATGATGGAAAAGGTTGCCGAGCACTATCAGGTGCTTCATAAAAACGTTGTCGACCAATTGAAGAGTTTAATTGAACCACTCATGATCTGTTTCTTAGCAGTGATTGTTGGTGGAATTGTTCTTTCGATCGTCGTACCAATGTTTAGTATTTATGGTCAGATTCAGTAGGGGTGAAGTTGTTTGGAAATGGTTTATTTTGTCCTATTATTTTTACTAGGAACGATTATGGGATCCTTCTATGGTGTGGTTGGGATGCGACTTGCAAGAGAGGAGAGCATCATCAAACCTGGAAGTCACTGTGAAATGTGCAATCATCCTTTGAAAGTAAGGGATCTACTTCCTATTATTTCTTACTTGAAAACGAAGGGAAAATGTCGTTATTGTGGTGCTAAACTTCCATTGACCTATTTATTTGTAGAAGTGATAACCGGTCTTTTATTTGCTCTTTCTTATTATTCTTTTTCCCTTACTCCGAGCTTTTTTCTGGCTTTGATTTTGTCCTCTTTGTTCTCGATGATTCTAGCCAGTGATTTGCATTATTACATCATTCCTGATGAGGTATTGATAATAAGTTCTCTTCTCATCATAATTACGCAGTTTTTTCGTCTTGGAATCAGAGATACGGCTTTTCATCTTTTGAATGGGGTATTTCTCTTTGGTATCATGTATTTGATTATGTTAGTAGGAAATAAGCTATTTAAAAAGGAAAGTTTGGGAGGAGGAGACATCAAATTAATGTTTTTGGTAGGACTTGTTCTCCATCCAATCTTTGGGATTTTTTCCATTTTTTTAGCAAGTTTGATTGCTCTACCTGTTTCTTACTTTCTTCTAAAACGAAATGAAGAGCGTTTGATTCCATTTGGACCTTTTATTATGGTGGCTGTTTTGCTTTTGTTTTTTTCCAAGCTGGATCCAACGGAAGTGTTCTTTTTCTTAGGTCTTTAGAAAGAAGTTTTTCTTTCTTTTTTTTGCGCTTTGGTATAGTATAGACATAGGTGATGACTATGACAAAAAACATAACCATTCTTCCTGCGGATACTTATGTTGTGGTAAATAAAACCATTCTCTCTCCCCAGGATAGAAAATTACTTACAATGTTGTATCAAC
>CARZYU010000095.1 GCA_949113215.1 uncultured Bacilli bacterium
CCATCATGATCTTCTTCACTGATCGTCGCTTTGTAAATCTTCACAATTTTATCATCCAAATAAGCATAACATCCAGGAACCGGATAAAGACCCCTGATGTGATTGTAAACTTCTCTTTTGGTTTTGGAAAAGTCCAAGTGTTCCTCTTCCCGTTTGATGTTGTAGGCGAAGGTCACTTCGGATTCCTCTTGTTCTGTCTTCGTATAACTTTGATTCAAAATCGAAGGGAGTGTTTCTAGTAGCAAATCTCTTCCCATAATACTGAGACGATCGTGTAATGTTTCATAGGTATCTTCTTCCAAAATTTTAGTCTTTGCCTGACTTATCATCGCACCAGCATCCATTTTGGAGACCATTTCCATGATGGTAACTCCGGTTTCTTCATAGCCATCAATGATGGCCTTTTGAATGGGTGCCCCCCCTCTTAATTTCGGAAGTAACGAAGCATGCACATTGATACATCCAAGAGGTGGTAAATTTAAGATAGCATCTGGAACCATCTGGCCATAGGCACAAGTCACAATCAGATCTGGTTGCCAATCTACAATCGGTTGATAGTCTTCCCTCATCTTTTGTGGTTGAAAAACAGGAATCGAATGCTTTAAGGCCATTTCCTTCACTGGAGAAGGTGTTAAAATACGCTTTCTTCCTACTTCTTTATCTGGTTGCGTTACAACCCCTACTACTTCATAGTTCTCAATCAAACGTTCAAGGATGGGTACACTAAACTCTGGTGTTCCCATAAATACTAGTTTCATATTGCTCTTCCTATCCAATCGCTCCTAAAATACTGAGAATGGTAATTCCTAACGAAATCGCCAACAAGCCTAATAGTGCTACGATATCCGCATTCCCTGTATTTTCTGAACGAGTAGATTCCTTCCTATTATTTTCTTTCATAAAACCCCTACCTTATGGTTTCATTATAACACGTGATTCTCCCTTTCGTAAATCTCGAAGAAGTTATCTTTTCTAAAGATGATTGGGACTAAAGTCAAAATCAATGGACACTTTGTTTTGATTACGATAGTGTTCATCGACTTGTTTTAATGCTGAGTAGAGGTTCGATTCTTGCTTGTATTTTAAAATAATACCAAAACGATAAATTCCGTTCACTTTAAAAACACTACAAGTGGATGGCCCAAGAAGAATGGTCTGTTGTAATTTTTCTTTTAAAAATTTTGCCACTTGATTAGCCGCTTTCCCTGCCTCCTCATAGTCCTTACTCATGATTCTTACGTAAACCAAGTAATAATATGGAGGATATTTTAACGTTTTTCGAATATTCATCTCTTTTTGATAAAAACCTAAATAGTCGTGATTCTTAGCAGTCTGGATAGCGTAATGATCCTTGTTTGTCTTTTCTTCCACTTCGTCCACTCACTTGATCTAACAGTTGAAACGTCGTTTCACTGCTTCTAAAATCTGGGATATTGAGCGAAGTATCGGCATTGATAACCCCCACCAAAGTAACATCTTCAAAGTCCAAGCCCTTTGCTACAATCTGTGTTCCAAGTAAAATATCGTATTCATGATTCTGAAAGGCCATGATCATCTTCTCATGACTTCCTCTTCTAGAAGTGGTATCCACATCCATTCTTAAAATACGAGCAGTCGGCAAGAGCTTTTGTAACTCTTCTTCAATTTTTTCCGTTCC
>CARZYU010000096.1:0-1363 GCA_949113215.1 uncultured Bacilli bacterium
ATTTGAGGCATTTCTTTCCACTTCGATTATCAAAAGAGCGATTGATAAAGGTCTCGTAACCGTGGAACTTCATAACTTTAGAGAAGATTCTTTGGACCCTCATCATAAGGTGGACGACAGTCCCTATGGAGGGGGACAGGGAATGGTTCTCATGTGTCAACCTATCTTCGATTGTATGGAAAAGATTCGTACCAAAGATAGTTATGTGATAATGCTTACTCCAGATGGAGTTCCTTATCGACAGAGTCTTGCTTATGAGTTGTCCGAAAAAAAACATTTGATTTTACTCTGTGGGCATTATGAGGGATTCGATGAGAGAATACGAAGTCTTGTGGACCTAGAAGTAAGCATTGGAGATTACGTTTTGACAGGAGGAGAACTAGCGAGTCAAGTTGTTGCAGATTCCATCATTCGTTTACTTCCTGGAGTGATTCAAGAAGAGTCCCATTTGAACGAATCGTTTCATGATGGTTTGTTAGATTATCCTACGTATACCAAACCTGCTGATTTTAGGGGAATGAAAGTCCCTGATGTTTTGATTTCAGGAGACCATGCGAAGATTGAAACTTATCGCATCGAACAAATGAAGAAGAGAACCAAAGAAAGACGACCAGATCTTTTTAAGGAGTGTGAATTCTACGATGGAACTATGGATCGTAAAAAAGAAGCTTAATAGTACAAAAATTCAAGAAATTTCTTTGGATAAAACAGTGGGTGTTGATTTCACACCGAAAAAGAATTTAAAAGATGCTATAAGTGTCCATGAAATGGTTTTATACGACCCGTTGATGATAGAAGTGGTCATCTTAAAAAAGGTACGGAAGAAGTATGATCATTTATTAAAACTTCTTTCGAGTCTTTTAAATTCAGATGACGATACAGGGACTGCGTTAAGAGAAGCTTTGAATCTAATCGAAAAATTCCGTCAAGAGATCGTTACTAAATATGTCTATTATTTGAAGGAAAAAGAATTAGAAGAAATGGGAAAACATCTTGCGTATCTTCAGAAGGATACCAAGATGCGCCTTCTTGGGATAGGACAGTATCAAAATATCTTTGAACAGACCAATCATAGAGCGCGTTAAGGAAAAAAGTATTTGTCAAAATGAAAAACATATGTTATAATGATAGACGTTATGAAAGTGATCCGCTTATTCTTAGATAGTAATGATCACTGGTTAGAAAGGATGCGATAATCGTGAATAAGGTTGACATGATCACAAACAAGCAACTGAATCCAAATGTTCCAGAGTTTCGTGTTGGAGATACGGTGAAAGTTGGAGTTAAGATCAAGGAAGGTAACAAAGAACGTGTTCAGTTCTTTACAGGAACTGTCATTGCTCGTAAGGGTAGTGGAATCAGC
>CARZYU010000096.1:1373-1614 GCA_949113215.1 uncultured Bacilli bacterium
GGAGTAGGTGTGGAACGTATTTTCCCAGTTCATTCTCCAAAGATTACCATCGACGTAGAACGTACAGGTCGTGTAAGACGTGCGAAGTTAACTTTCTTACGTGGTAGAGTTGGTCAATACCGTATTAAAGAAAGAAGAGGAAAATAAGGCCATAAGCCTTATTTTTTGTTTTGGGTGAACTAGTATGAAAAAATGGACGAATGAAATACTTCCTTACTTGATTATTCTGTTTTTTGTGCTG
>CARZYU010000097.1 GCA_949113215.1 uncultured Bacilli bacterium
AATCATCAATCGCTTCTTCCAGGGCCAAATTTAGTTCCATCTTACCTGTCGTATGTTTCTTATCTTCAATCTGGTCAAATAAATAAAGGGTATCTCCTCCATCATTATAGATAGGTTCGAACATACTGACAGGATCCCTCAAAGCATCCAAGGCATCCATAATTTCATAAGGAGTGGCTTCTAACTCTTTGGCAATTTCTTCAATCGGCATCTCTTTTCCATCTCTTTTGAAGCTTTCTTCTTTTAACTTTAAAGTTTTGTAAGCAAGATCTTTGATGGAGCGACTAATGCGAATGCTATTATTGTCTCTTAAGTACCTTCTCACTTCTCCTAAGATCATCGGAACCGCATACGTGGAAAACTTCACTTCTTGTGCCAAATCAAAATGATCGATTGCCTTTAACAGTCCAATACATCCTACTTGAAATAAATCATCTAAATTCTCTACGCGATTCGAAAAACGTTTCAGAATACTTAAAACTAATTTCAAGTTTCCTTCCACCAACTCATCTCTTGCAAAAGGATCTCCTTCTTTCATTTTTAAGAAAAGCTCTCGCATCTCTTCACTTGTTAAAACTTTGATATTCGCTGTATTCACGCCACTGATTTCCACCTTGTGACGTGCCATAAAAAAATTCTCCTTTCGTATCCATGTTGATCGAAAAAAAGAATTCTTATACGATTATTTTTTTAAGGTTCTTAAAAAATCTTTTTCTTCTTTGCTTACTCTCGTGGAATCTAAAATCTTTTGAATGGTCCTTTGATAGGTCAAGTCATCCAAATGTTGTTCTTCTAAAAAGTAGGCAAGAAATCGTTCTTTGTATTTGATATAAAAATTAGAAAGCAACCAAGCAACCGCCATGGAAACATAATAATCCTCTTTCTTTACGTTCTCTACTCTACGTAATATTTCCTCGAGGTAAGGAGGCTCTAAGTAATGAAACAAGGCAACGATCGAAAATCTTCTTACGTATTCCTTTTTACTCTTTTGATAAAGGAGAAGATCCGAAAAAAACGTTTCTTTTTCTTTGACAGAAACCAAAAATTGAGCAGATACCACATCACAAGTTGCCCAATTATCGATCGAAGACACGAACAAGTCAAGATAAGGTTTCTTCTTTTGATAAGGAGCCTTCCAAAAAGAAAGAACCAAACCATAGAGTGTCACTTCTTCGTATAGTTCCATGCTAGCATTCTTCAAATACTCTTCCCCATACTCTTTGGCCATTCGTTTGGCTAGTTTTTTAAGATCGGGGATCCGAACTCCCAAAAGACAAACCGATGGAGGAAGTAATCTACGGTGAAACGCCAAATACTTCTCGTCCCGTAATAAAATCAATTCTCTTCTTACTTTATCTCGCATGATCGTTCCTCATAATCATCCAAAAAAGAATGCTTCCCACTTTGATCTTTGTAACTAAGTATCGTCTCTAAATTGACGTTTTCCGTACTTTTTAAAAGATTAAAAATCACATTTTTGTTTTGTTCCGAAAGAATCTCAATCAACTTTTTCATTTCCTTCCGTTTGCTCTTATCTTCTTCTTGTTCTACTTTCAAAGAAAACTTACAAGCACAGTTTAA
>CARZYU010000098.1:0-1220 GCA_949113215.1 uncultured Bacilli bacterium
ATTGCGGTATCAAATAAGAATCGTTTATTAGCAGAACTTAGAAAATGTAAGAATATTACAAAAACGGCAGTTCAAGATACAAAATCGAATGTTGTAGTATCTTGGAAGGATCCTGTCAAAAAATATTCTATTGGAACAAACAATAAACTTAAGTATGATATGAAAGAAGAAAAGTCACAATCAACAGTAACGGTCAAAGACGAAGCACCAAGTATGGTAATTCCTACTATTGATTGTGGAAATGTCCCATCTCCAGGCAAAAAAATTGATATTACAAATGGAAGTTATGGCTGTAGAATTACGATTGAGCCAACGGGACTTGCTTATGTTCGTTATGGTACAAAGGTAGAAAAGACATATCATTATAATATGCCAAAGACAACTTATCGCTATATTTTAAAAAATGGTCAATCAGTAAGTAATGTAACTGGTGCAGATAAGACCAATCATAGTTATGTTGATATTGGGTATCCAAATTATCCAATTCATTTTACAACCAAGGATGGGACTTATCCAATTAGCTTAACTTATACAAATATTGGAAGTAATGGTTATTTTGTTACAACAGGTGAATATAAATGTGACTATAAGGTAATTAATCGTGTTGTGTGTACGAATCCACCTTGTTCTTCACCAACACCAACGGGATCAGGGGGAACTCCAACTCCTGATAATCCAGGGTCTCCAAATAATCCTGGACTAAACGTTGTTTATCGTCCAATTTCTTTAACCAATCCGTTTCCAGGAGAAGAAGCGACAAGCATGACTGAAACGAGTGGGCGAAAAGCAGGAGAAAACTGGTCGAAAGAAGATATTCAAACTTATATTACGAACAATCGTGGTGTAAAACAAAACGAGGTTTATGATAAATTACCTTTATATTCTTTCACACTAGATACAAATGCAATTCGTAATATTCGTAATTATAATAAAGGGAAAGACTATAATGACTTTAATTTAAAATGTAATTCATTAGGAAAACAATGTATTAGTACGTTTTTAAAAAACATTAGAAACCAAGGGGTTCAAGTGAATTCGAATGCATGTCTAGGAAATTCTAATTTTTATGGATGTGCGGGTAAGCCAAATCAAGATAAAGTAAAATGTTATCTTCAAAAAGGAACGAAAAAGTTAAAATGTATTGATTGTACTAAGAAAGAGAATCAAAATAATGCAGTTTGTAAAAATAAATAGACTAAGTCTTGAACTTTCTTTTGCGT
>CARZYU010000098.1:1230-1450 GCA_949113215.1 uncultured Bacilli bacterium
CTAGGGGTTGGTGTGAACTAGTAAAGGGAAAAATAAGAAGGTAGCTTGCGAACAGAAATTCTGAAAATGAAAGTAGGAATTTACGTAGGGATGCGTTAAATCTTTTGAGTTATCCAAAATGGATATAAATTAAGGTGGTACCACGTAAACACGTCCTTATATTAGGATGTGTTTTTCTTTTGAAATAGGAAGGTGAAGAAGATGTTAGAAACAAAGTATA
>CARZYU010000099.1 GCA_949113215.1 uncultured Bacilli bacterium
TGATACCCTTTGTTTTTTAGTTTTTGAAACCGTTCAAATAACATTTCCCTATTCCAAGAAGTCACTTCTCGAAGCTGTGGAAAGGAAATACCTTGTTGCAATAACGATAGCAAATATTGATCAAACTTCAACATGTTTATCCCCCTGATCCTATTTTCATTATAACAAAAAAATAAGACCATTGGTCCTATTTTTGCAACATATTTAATAAATTTACTTTGAACATATCTTTTTCGGGATGTTCTTTGCTGATCATGACACCCTTATAAGTGGATAATTCCGTACGATGACCTTCGTCTAATATGGCTTCTGGTGTAATATTCGTTAAAAGAATAATATGTTTGTCTTCATAAACCGTATAATGCAAACGCACTTCTCCATGTACTTTGGCAAACAATTCATCCGTTGGTAACTTTAATTCATAAGATTTGGTTTTTTTCTTTTGATCGGATTCCACCAATTCTCCTAATAGTTTACCACTACGCAATTGAGGATAATAATCAAACGTTAATTTTTTGAAGGCTAACATATTGTACTTGCGAACAGATCTTTCTTTTTTACGGAAATCATTTTCATCCAAATATTCGAAAATATATGATTGTTGCATACTATTCAACCCCTTCCCCTGAATCTTGAACAACCCCTGTACTTTCAAGATGCCTAAATTATAGCACATTCTATTTCAAAAGTCAAACTTTTATTCGAAAAACAACAAAAATAGACGAAATATTTCGTCTATTTGACATGTCCTTGGGAACTTTGGACCATGAGATTGGCTCCCTGTTCTAGCGTCTCCATCACCCGATTCACGAGCGTTTCTTGGTACTCTTTGCTTTTGGTAAAGTCGAGCAAAGGACTCGTATTTGCTTTTAAAAATGCATCATCGTTTTCCATATGAGAAGAATTCGAAATGGTACTAGTATCTTGGTCCGGTGCCGCAACAGCATTCGCGTGATTGGCATTACAGTAACCAAGCAAAGCTGCAATCGCCACAATGGAAGCACCCACCTTTAATTTGTGAATGGTTCCATCCCATGCTTTATGAAACTTCTTCTTTTTGTCTCGTTTGATGACGTATTTTCTCGCTTTTTTCAGCTTATGATCTTCCCACCAATCTATTTTTGGCGGACCACTATAAGCAAGATTGGAAACTTTGGAAGATAGTTTTTCTACGGCAGCAAGTGGTTTCTTAACAGCTGAAACAACTGTTTTGGAAGCAGCTGGAATCGTTTGCTTTGCAAGGGACCATTTTTCTTTCATCGTAGGTACAAGGTGACTACCTAAGTAAGTAATTTCAGGGAAGTGATTATCAATCCAGTAACGAAGTGATTTTGGAGTTTCTTCTTTTGTTTCGGGCGTCTCTTCCCTTTTTTCAAAAATAGTAACCACATCGCCAAATAACAAATCATCTTCAAACGTCTTGA
>CARZYU010000100.1 GCA_949113215.1 uncultured Bacilli bacterium
AAAATTGGTTACATGCTTCAAAAAGATTCTCTTTTCCCTTGGCTTACGATCTTGGAAAATTGTCTTCTTGGGTTGAAAATAACACATACGCTCACCGAAGAAAAGAAAGAAAAAGTGATTCAATTATTAAAAACATATGGACTAGGAGATTTCATGGATAAATATCCTAGTTCCCTTTCCGGTGGAATGTGTCAAAGAGCAGCTTTGATTCGTACGTTGGCAATTGAACCAGATATTCTCTTGATGGATGAACCTTTTTCCGCTTTGGATTATCAATCTCGTTTGGCTCTTTCAGACGATGTTTACAAGATGATGAAGCAAGAAGGAAAGACAGCAATTATGGTAACTCATGATTTGGCCGAAGCCATCAGTTTGTCCGATCGGATTATCGTTCTTTCCAAACGACCAAGTCAGGTGAAGAAGATTTATCAGATTGAAATGAAGAATAAATCCACTCCAATTCATAATCGTAAGTGCGAAGAATTCAGTGCCTATTATGACCAGATTTGGAGGGATTTGGATGTCCACATTTAGCAAAGAACATCAAGATTATCTGAAGAAGAGAAGAAAAGAGCGATGGATCGTTGTATTTTTCCAATTGTTCATTGTGGTTTTTCTATTAGTCTTATGGCAATTATGTGCCAATTTGGGATGGATCAATACCTTTCTATCTTCCTCTCCAAAAGAGGTGTGGAAAACACTTTGGTCCCTAGCTTCTAGGAACGGCCTTTTGGACCATATTTGGATCACCATCTATGAAACCCTTCTTAGTTTTTCCTTAGCCTCGTTGATCGGTTTTGTCGTTGCAACGATCCTTTGGTGGTTTCCAAGAGTTGCCAAAGTGATGGACCCATATTTGACCATTCTAAATTCACTTCCTAAAGTAGCACTAGGACCACTCATTATCATTTGGGTAGGAGCCAGTACAAATTCGATTATCTTTATGGCCCTTTTAATTTCTACCTTTGTATCGATCATCAATATCTACAATGGATTCTTAAGTGTTGATCCAAACTATATTACGTTACTGAAAAGTTTTAAGGCAAGGAAGCATCAGATTTTCTTTCAAGCAGTGGTTCCTAGTAACAGAGGAAACTTACTGAATAGTTTTAAATTAAATATCAGTATGTCTTTAATAGGGGTCATTATGGGAGAACTTTTGGTATCAAAAAAGGGACTTGGTTATTTGATTATGTATGGTTCCCAAGTATTCAATATCAACCTAGTGATTACGGCTGTCTTTCTTTTAGGAGTGATCTCGTATTTGATGTATTATTTGATCTCTCTTTTAGAAAAGAAAGTGGTTCAAAAAGGATAGAAAGAGAATTCGTTCTCTTTTTTAATTGTTAAAAAATGTCGTATTGTAAATGAAAAAAGAAGGTCTCATTTTGAACTT
>CARZYU010000101.1:0-755 GCA_949113215.1 uncultured Bacilli bacterium
GATGTCTATCGTTTGATTTTTAAAGAGAACGTCGATGCTAAAACAGCGGAATTCTATCGAATGAAAAAAGTAGGCAATCGTATGCAGAAATCAGAGGAGACCGTCATCTTAGAAAAGAAATACGTAAGACCAATTGTTACCACCACGGATTTGTTGGATGATTTTACTTGTAACTATCACATGTATACGCTCTTCCCTTACGAAGATGGGGAAAGACAACCTGTTGAAAGTTCGGTTTTAAAGGAAGAATGTCCACTGATTTATCGTTATTTTTTACAACACAAAAAAGAACTCTTGTCTCAGAGTGCTTACAACAAACGGATTCAAACTTCGAAAGAATTCTATGGTTGCTATCGGGTTGGAACGTATACGTATGCCGATCATTACGTAGTGACGAGAGATAATACAAAGGCAATTTTTGCCTATGTTCACCGTTTGAAAAATGATTGGGATCAAGAGGTCATCCCCCTCTTTGATGGACATATTTCTTACATTACGATGGATCAAGAAAAAGAGTATATTTCTTTGGATGAAGCTATGTATTTGTTAGGCATTTCTTCTCTTCCTATCGTTCGAAACTTCATCGAAACATCGAGCGATGCCAGAAGCATTGGAACAAAGTTTAGTTATAAACTTCCAAAATATGATCCAAATAACGCTCTTCATCAGGAAATTGTGAAACTTACAAAAGAGATGATGGAAGATAAGGGAAAAAGAGAAGTTCATCAGAATAAAATAACAGAAATCTATTATAA
>CARZYU010000101.1:765-1280 GCA_949113215.1 uncultured Bacilli bacterium
AAATATTTACAGGCCGGACGGAAAAGTCCCAAACCTTCATTCCCTGCGCCATACAAAAAAAAAAAAAAGCCTTGATTCGTGATATAATAACAGACGAATCAAAGAAAAATGTTTGAAGATATAAAACATTTCGATGATCTAGGTAATGAGTATTGGGAAGCAAGAGAATTATAAAAGATGCTTTGTTATAAAGAATGGAGATTATTTTCTACAGTGATTGAGAAGGCTCAAATTGCTTGTTCTGGGAGTGATAATAATGTAAATTCCCATTTTGGGGTTTACCCCAAAATCGTGAAAGCTGGGATTACAACGAAAACGATCATGAATTATAAATTAAGTAGATATACTTGCTGTTTAGTTGTTCAAAATGCAAATCCTAGAAAGAAATCAGTTGCATTAGGTCAAACTTACTTTGCTATTCAAACTAGAAAACAAGAATTAACAGAATTGGAGTATTCAAAATTATCTGAAGATGAAAAAAGATTATATACCAGAATTCTAGTAAATAATAAAAA
>CARZYU010000102.1:0-220 GCA_949113215.1 uncultured Bacilli bacterium
GCATATACTATTATTTAGGATATGGAATTTGTTGTTTTATTATAGTTATAGGGGTGAATGAATGGCTTATACTGTTATTAAATCGGATCACCGAGAAAGACGTAGTTACGCAAAAACAAAAAACGGGGTAGAGTTAGGTAACTTACTTGAAATTCAAAAAAATAGTTACGATTGGTTCATCAATAATGGAATCCGCGAAGTGTTCGAGGATATTTTTCCT
>CARZYU010000102.1:345-1241 GCA_949113215.1 uncultured Bacilli bacterium
TGGGGAAACTGGAGAGGTAAAGGAACAAGATATTTACCTAGGGGACATGCCTATTATGACCGATTCTGGGACATTTATTATTAATGGAGCAGAACGTGTTATTGTGTCTCAATTAGTACGTTCTCCTTCTGCTTATTTTGGAAAAGAAGTAGACAAAAATGAACGTACTGTAATTACTTCTCAAATTATTCCATCACGTGGTACTTGGTTGGAATTTGAAACGGATGCAAGAGATATTTTATACGTTCGTATTGATCGTACTAGAAAAGTACCAATTACGACGTTACTTCGTGCACTTGGGTTATCAAATGACGAAGATATTTATAGTTTATTTGGAGAAGATGCATATTTAGAAAGAACAATTGCTAAGGATGCGAATAAAAATACAGATGAATCTCTTTTGGATATTCATTCGAAACTTCGTCCTGGAGAACCATCTACTTTAGAAAGTTCAAAAAATCAATTGATTTCAAGATTCTTTGATCCATTCCGCTATGATTTAGCGAAAGTAGGTCGTTATAAATTTAATAAAAAATTAAATGTTTGTGATCGTTTACTTGGATGTAAATTGGCAACAGATATTAAAGTGGATGGAAATGTTGTTGTTAGTAAAGATACAGTTGTTGATAAAGCAGTTTTAGAAACCTTAAAAGGGGTTATGGAAAATGGATATGGAGTAAAAGAGGTACCAGTAAATGGGGATCTTGATACTTACAATAAAGTACAAATTGTAGAAGTTTACTCTAAATTAGATCCAACAAAGATTGTCAAAGTGATTGGAAATGATCAAACAATTACAGAAAAACGTTTGACGGTTTCGGATGTTTATGCAGCTGTTTCTTATTATTTAAACTTGATGGAAGGAATCGGTGGATTTGATGAAATCGATCATTTAT
>CARZYU010000103.1 GCA_949113215.1 uncultured Bacilli bacterium
AAAAGTGCTAAATTTCGTTTGGATAAAAAGGTCATGAAGATAAGGCCTAAGAGCAAAAAGAAATCACTAAGGCGCATTTTTTCTTTGGTGAAGAGAAGCCCAAGAAAAGCAATCAACAAGTAAACGTAAAAAGTTGGTACGGCAAAAATAGTACTTGGGTTATGTTCCATAATATGAGAAGTAGAATCTCCTAACATAGTTAAAAAGTAATACGTATAGGGAGTAAAGCCATTTGGAACAAAAAGTCCCATCGGTAAACAGAGAAGAAAGGAGAAAAAGATCCATTTCATGTTCTTCTCTAACTTTCCTTCCAGTCTTCCAAGAAAAAGAGTTTCTTTCTGTTTTTTCTTCTCTATCATTTTCATTAACAGATATTCCCCAAAGTAAGGAAGAAATAAAACAAAGAAGAAAGGAAAAACGGCACTGTGAACATTGGCAATCAAAAGAGCCAACAACATGAGAATCAGTACTCTACTCTTTTTCGGAGTTCTTTGCATTTGTTCCAATTCGTAAGCTTCGATCAAAAACAGAAGATAAGAAACAAGCTGGGCCCTTGCGGTAATAAAAGGTCCCAAGCCAACCAACGTGAAAACAGTTAATCCGAAAGACAGTAAATCATTCGAACCTAACTTTCGCAAAAAGAAAAAGCATAACATTCCCAAACCAAACGTAAAAAGGATAGAAGAAAGATAGATGCCAAAAAAGCCAAAGAAATGATAGATCCCATAAATCATACAGTCGTAGAGCCAATGAGGATAGATGTAGTTTACGGGAAGAAAGGAAAAATACTCTTTTCCATCGACGCCATGCTTTAAAATACTTTCTCCCACTTTAATGGTATAGAAGGTATCGTTTTGAAATGATTTGGTCGTTGCAGCAATCGAAATGAGCAACACAATGATAATCAAAGCGAAATAGTAGATTTTTTTACTTCTTGGTTTCTTCATGTTTTCTTTCACCACTTTCATCCTAACATAAAAAAGAGTGGCTTTCCACTCTAAAAGTCACAGTTTTGAGGTGTCCTTGGGAAAGGAATGACATCTCTGATGTTGTCAACTCCTGTAAGATAAATTAACAACCTCTCAAAGCCAATTCCAAATCCAGAATGGACACAACTTCCATACTGTCTCAACTTACAATACCAGTCGATTGGGGATTCGTCTACACCCATTTCCTGAATGCGTTGTTGTAACTTTTCGTAATTTTCTTGTCTTTGACTTCCACCCATCAAT
>CARZYU010000104.1:0-414 GCA_949113215.1 uncultured Bacilli bacterium
TATCTACTTTTCCATTCACTTTTAAAGTATATTCAAAAACATCTTCATCGAATTTTAAAGTTGATTCTTCTACATCGAGTCGTTCCAACTTATTTTCGACTTCTTCGTCTGCTTTTGTAACCGTTAATGTATAAGTCTTCTTGCTTCCATCTTCGGCAGTTACGACAACTTTGACAATAGTTGCTTCGCCATCTTTTAGTTTTTCATTTCCAACAACACTTACTTTCGCATTTTTATTTGAAGTTACATAATCAAGTTGTAACTTTTCAACATCCTTTGATACTTCTACTTGGTATTCTGTAACATTGGAATGAAATGCAGGTGTCATCTTCGCATTATTTACAACTAATTTTGAAAGCGATGCATCACTTGATTTTTTGCTCGGTGCTTTGTTAACAGGAGCTTTGATGTCGT
>CARZYU010000104.1:424-875 GCA_949113215.1 uncultured Bacilli bacterium
GGAATTGGAGTGGATGGATGCGATGCATCAACAATTCGAATGGTCTTTTCTTGAACATTTGAACTATGCATAATGGCTTTCGTATCTCCAACAATTACATTTCCAACCTTAATCGTTGTTGTCCCAGCACGTTTTGCTTTAAACGTTAGTTTCAAAAGACGATCTGCGTGTGCAACGTATTCTCCACCCATACCAAGAGCGACAAAGCGTTTTGTCTTTGCTCCATAGCTAACACTTAATGAAGAAGAAACATCTTCATGTTTTACATATTCTAAATAACTTTCATCAAAAGAAATATCTCCTTGCACGGTTGCGACTCCATCAGTAAGGCCATCTACATCAGCAACGGTTACAATGACATCAATATTTTGATTTACTGTAACACTGTCTTTAGAAGAAAAGCCAACTGTAACACTTCCCGCATAAACATTAAATACAAACGCTAATGTTG
>CARZYU010000104.1:914-1203 GCA_949113215.1 uncultured Bacilli bacterium
CCTATTTTTTTTCTCATAACTTCATCCTCCCCTAATACAATGATATACTTCCTATAATATGATTTACAATTTTCAAGGCATCAATTGCATTAATTTCATTCTGATCATTTGTTGTATCTGCAGCCTCTAAATAAGGCCCCATTAAAGTTTCTGTTTGAATAACATGGTTTACGACTTTCAAGGCATCAATCGCATTGATCATACCATTTCCATCCGTATCCCCTTTTACAACGATAACCTTTTGGTCTAAAATAACATTATTTTCAACCAATTTTACAATCATACCAGT